>DAOTTC010000058.1:0-2505 GCA_034437815.1 Chloroflexia bacterium
GGAGGATATAGCAGAGCGGCTGGAGCGCAAACTGCGCGACCGCATGGAGAGACTGCGCGTGGGCGACCCGCTGGATAAGGCCGTGGATATAGGGGCTATCGTGGCCCCCGTGCAGTTGGAGAAGATCAGGCAGTTTGTGGAGATCGGCCAGCAAGAGGGGGCCACCCTGTGGCAGCCGTCGTGGTCCTGCCCCACCGAGGGCTATTTCTTCCCGCCCACCCTGTTCACCAACGTATCGCCCGCCGCCACCATCGCCCAGACCGAGATATTCGGCCCTGTGCTGGTGATGATGACCTTCCGCACGCCCGCCGAAGCCGTGGCCCTCGCCAACAACACCCGCTATGGTCTGGCCGCTTCGGTGTGGTCCGAAAACATCAATCTGGCGCTGGACGTGGCCTCGCAACTCAAAGCGGGCACCGTGTGGATCAACTGTACCAACCTGTTCGATGCCGCATCGGGCTTCGGCGGCTATCGCGAGAGCGGTTACGGTCGCGAGGGGGGCAAAGAAGGCCTGTACGAGTACGTGCGCCCCGCGTGGGAAGCGGCCATTGAAGACAGGAATGGGAAGCCCGCGGTTGATGGAGGAGGGGCCGGGGTTGGCTCTGGCCGAAGCCGGTCCGTGCCCGCGAAAGCCCACCGGAGCAACGGGCACAGACAGGAGCAGGTGGATGGGCAAGAGCGCCCCGGCCCGGCGCTGGAATCCCTGCTCCCCCCGATTGACCGCACGCCCAAGATGTACATCGGGGGCAAGCAGGCCCGGCCCGATTCCGGCTACAGCATGCCTGTGTACTCGCCAGACGGCACCCTCATCGGCGAGGCGGGTCAGGGCAACCGCAAAGACATCCGCAACGCTGTGGAGGCCGCCCACGCCGCCTCGGGCTGGGCCACCACCACCGGCCACAACCGCGCCCAGATACTGTACTACATCGCCGAGAACCTGTCGGTGCGTGCCGGAGAGTTCGCCCACCAGATACGCCGCCAGACAGGCTGTGGCCCGCAGGAAGCCGACCGCGAGGTGCAGGCCTCCATCGAGCGGCTGTTCACCTACGCGGCGTGGGCCGACAAGTACGACGGCATGGTGCACCGTGTGCCCTTCCGGCTGGTGTCCATAGCCATGCCCGAACCCATCGGGGTGATGGGCATCGTGTGCCCCGAGGAGTGCCCCCTGCTGGGTTTCGTGTCGCTGGTGGCCCCGGCCATCTGCGTGGGCAACACCGTGGTGGTCGTGCCCTCCGAGCGCCACCCACTCAGCGCCACCGACTTCTATCAGGTGCTGGACACCTCGGACGTGCCCCCCGGCGTGGTCAACATCGTCACTGGCCCTTCGGAGGCGCTTGCAAGAGTGCTGGCCGCTCACGACAACGTGGACTCGGTGTGGTACTTCGGCACTGCCGAAGGCAGTAAGATGGTGGAGTACGAGTCGGCGGGCAACATGAAGCGCACGTGGGTCAACTACGGACGCAGGCGCGACTGGTTCGACAGGGAGCAGGGCGAAGGTGAAGAGTTCCTGCGCGAGGCCACGCAGGTCAAAAACATCTGGACGCCCTACGGAGAATGATGTGGAAACCCTCACTCCTGACCCCCTCTCCCTTAATTGGGGAATGGTCGGTGTGGGGGCAAACTGAAAGTCTCATGCCAATTTCCGGGGGTGCAGGGATGCTCCCCTGACGGGCCTAGGGTGTCCCTAATTCCCCCTGCCCCGGTTCATGGTCTTTCTATAGAGAATTGATATTGCAAACAGGGAACAGGGAGAACAAACACGTGAACATCACCGGAGTCAAAAATCGAGCGGTGGCACTGGCATTGATAGCGAGTGGGTTCGTCATGGGGCTGGCCGCGCCCCCGGCGTGGAACACCCTCACCTCTTACGCGCAGACGGGGGCTAATTGCCAGACCTTCCCGCAGACCGGCCACAAAGTGTGCGGCAGGTTCCTGCGATACTGGCAGGCACACGGCGGCCTCACTCAGCAGGGCTACCCCATCTCCGAGGAATTCGTTGAGACCAGCGATCTGGACGGCAAGCCCTACACCGTGCAGTACTTCGAGCGAGCGGTGTTCGAATACCACCCTGAATACGCAGGCACCCAGTATGAGGTGCTTCTGTCCCAGCTGGGCACCTATCTGGGCAGGGAGAAATACACAAAGGGCTTCCCGCAGGCGCCGGGCGTGGTGCCCTTCTACGAGAACCGCGAGGACCCGGTGGGCACGCTCAAATCGTTCTACAACGCCGTCAACCGCAAAGAGTACGAGCGTGCCTACAGCTACTACGAGGGCGCGCCCAACCCGGTGCCCGATCTGGCCCCTTCCTACCCGCAGTTCGTGCAGGGCTACACAACCACCGCCGAGGTGGCTCTGGCCGTGGGCAAAGCCACGACCGGCGCGGCGGCAGGCAGTATCTACACCAGCGTACCGGTGGTAATAATCGCCACGCACACCGACGGCAGTAAACACATGTTCGCCGGCTGTTACACCCTGCGCCGGGCCAACTTCGGCGTATCGCCTGAC
>DAOTTC010000059.1:0-24117 GCA_034437815.1 Chloroflexia bacterium
GCCGTCTGCGTACCCACCCAGTATGCCCCTGCATGCAAGGCACCTGATGTACACATAGAAGGTGTGCGAGGAGGGCACGTCGGTGAAGCTAATGGCGCAACCGGGCGTAGGGGTAGGACTGGGCGGCACCGGGGTCCATGTGGGGCCGGGAGTGGGCGGCACCAGCGTGCCACTGCAACGCACCGCCTCGTTGATCGTTTCGTAGCGACCGGTCCAGCCACCCATCGCCACCAGCGAGTAGGTGGAAGGGCTATAGGTCGCGGCCAGCGAGCGCCGTGCCACATTCATGGGGGATATGGTGACCCAAGTGTTGGTGGAGGGGTCGTAGCGCTCGGCGCTGGCTGTGTGGTTGAGCCAGCCGCCACCCAGCGCGTACAGGTGGCCTGCGCAACCCGCCTCGCCGCTGCTCACCCCCACAACCGCAAGGCCCGCGCGGACCGTGCTCATGGGGGCGCGGGCTGACCAAGTGTTAGTGGCCGGGTTGTATACCTCTACAGTGGACAGTTCCACACCCTGCCCGGGAGTGCCGCCCACCGCGTAGATCAGGCCGTCCACGGTGGCCGCCCCAAGGTAGAAGCGGGCGGTGGGCATGGCGGCTTTGACCTGCCAGCGACTGCCTGCGGGCCGGGCCGGGTCATATTCGTACACCGTGTTGGTGGCGCTCACCCCGTCGGTGCTACCACCGATCACGTACAGCCGGTTGTTGTGGGCCGCCACGCCGGCCCCCAGCCGCGGTTCGGGCAGAGGGTCGGTGGCGATCACCGCGGCGCGGTCCTCAAGCGGGTAGTACGCCTGCAATATCCGCTGGGTGCCCCCGGCCAGATTGTATCCGCCCGGCACGTAGATGGCGTTGCCGATCACCGCCGCGCCCACATTGCTCACACCCACCTGCAAGACAGAGCGGCGCACCCACGCGTTATACACGGGGTCGTACTCCTCCACTGGCAGAGCGGTATCGCCGTTGTTGTACTCGCCGCCGATGGCGTAGACCCTGCCGGTGGGCGGGAAGACCACCGCCGCGCCCCGGCTGCGTGCCAGCGGCATGGGGCTTTTGCGCTGCCACGCCCCAGCTGTGGTGGTGACTGTAGTCACACCGAAATAGACCCCGGGTTCAGGCAACTGGCCCGTAGCGGTCACGGTCACCACATCAGAAGCGCCCAGCACGCTGTTGGCGGGCACCCACACCACCACGTTCACCGGGGTCGAACCGTCGGGCGGCAGGGTGGTAGTCTGGGTAGGCCATATTGACGTAGCCCACAGGTTGCCTGAGGCACTCAGGCGGAAGTAGTTGTTTTGACCACTGCGGTTGATGAGCGTCACTGTGTGAGTGACCGGCGCGCCGTAGTCGCCCGCGCCAAGGGTGAAAGGCGGCACGAAGTCCACGCCGAAGGTGCTCACCGTGCTCGTGAGCACCGCGGTGGCGGTATACGTGCCGGGAGCGGGCAGGGTAGAACTGACGTATACGGTGGTTACATCGGTGCTGCCCAAAGGGGCATCGGGCGGGATCTGCACCCGCACGGTGACCGGCATGGATGAGCCGTGCGGCATCATGCCGGTGTTGGAGGGCTGCACAGTGGTGGTCCACGTGTTGCCGGTGGGGCTGATCACAAAGGAGTTGCTGATGCCGGTCTGGTTAGCCAGCGTCTGCGTGTACACCAACGTAGCGCCGGGCGCGCCACCCCTCTGCGCGGTGGGTGGGGTAAACACCGCCGCCTGCCTCACCCAGTAGCGTATGGCCCGGCCGGGGGCTACCGCCGTCTGGTAACACGAATAAGGCAGGCCAATGGTGCCTTCGGCGTTCTGAATGCCCACCACCCCGCCTGTGCCATCCACGCCCACGCCGTTGAGCGACTGGTACTGTAGGATGATGGAGCCGTCCTCGTGGATGAGCAGTTCGAAGGTGGCGCGGGTGTTCTGGTCGCCGTAGCGGTACACGTTGCGCCACTCCACTATGAACGCACGGTTGGGAGCGGTGCCCACCACGTCGGTATACACGCCTCCTGTGTCGGTGGGCACGAGCGGCACCACAAAGTCGAACCACAGCGGGGAGACCATGGCTCTGGGCACATAGCGGCTGGTGGAGGGCAGGCATGGGTAGGGAGGACCGCCCGCCTGCGGCCACCAATCGTTGGGCGCCCCGAAGTGCACGTTGCCGTTGGTTGATATGCGCAGGGTGGTGTAGTTGGTGCCGTAGAAGCTGAACGCAAAGGGCAGGGTGGTAGTCACCACCCCGTCGTCCCATGGGTTGGTGCGCTGTTCGTCGCGCACCAGCACCCACGCGTTGTCGGCTATGCGGTTGGTGGCGGGCTGCCAGCTGTAGGGCGGCCCGCCGGGGTCGCGGTCGTCCGCGAACACATACCCGTATGCATCCGGCCCGCCCGTGCGCTGGGGCATCACACCAAGCGACTGTGGCCGGTAGTCTGGGTGGTCGTAGGGCGGGAACTGGCTTTCAGACGGCTTGCCGCGGGCGGCGGGCGTCGGCGTGGGCCGGGTTTTCTCGCTCTGGCCCGACCCGGCTCCCTGAGCGTAAGCGCTCCGATCGGCAGCGACCGAGAAGGACACAAGCAGCGCCAGCGCGAGCATACCGAGACACAGAGAGGCCAGTATGGAGAAGAGAGCACGCGGCGTCACAAGGGGCGGACGCGGGCATGGGGGTTGTTCGGGTTCAACCGACATAATGCGCAGGCTCCTTACCGTACCACTATGAAACCGGGCGAGGGCGCCCCGTCAGGCACTCATCCCACGCCTATGATCACCGAGGAAACTTCGCCGGTGCCCTGCCAGCGTGCAGCAACGCCGGCACCCCCACGCTCGCACAGCCACCGGCCGGCATAGTTACGACCTATTGTCGCCAATTGGGCCGAGATTTGTCAAATTAATGCCCTGAGGTGGTTCCAGCACTAATCAGTGGTCATCAGTCAGCAGGAATAACCACCAACACATCAAGACCCACCACGAGCACCAAGATTGTTTGTTATATCAGGCGTTTCGGGTGTTTTGGGGACTATGGCCCGAAACACACTCCATCCCCAGCCTGCTGTAGGTGTGTGCGGACCGGCATGAACCCCGCCCGCGCTCCCGGCGCAGCAGTACCAAGTGTATGCGCCTTGATAGAGTTTCTTCTTTTACGGCCTATTCGAAATGGGCTGGTATTAAATGCCGCCGGCGTAGCCATCCGCCCGCTTGTCGCTGCCCGCTACATACCCGCCCGATGGCAGACGCCAGATGATCTGGCCGCGCCCAAAGTTGCCGTCCGGCGGGGCGACCTCTACCCTATGGCCCATGGCGCGCAAACCCTTGATGATATCGGGGCGGGCGTCCGACTCCACCTGTACGGTGCGCCCGCTCACCCACTGCCAGCGGGGGGCGTCCAGACTGGCCTGAGGGTTCATGCCATAGTCCAACGTGTTCACCACCATTTGTATATGACCCTGCGGCTGCATGAACCCGCCCATCACCCCGAAAGGACCGACCGCGCGGCCCTCACGGGTGAGGAAGCCGGGTATGATGGTGTGGTAAGGCCGCTTGCCGGGGGCCAAGTGGTTGGGGTGCGAGGGGTCGGTGCTGAAATTGTGGCCGCGGTTGTGCAGAGCTATGCCCGTGCCCGGCACCACGATGCCCGACCCGAAACCCATGTAGTTCGACTGGATGAAACTCACCATCATGCCATCACCGTCGGCGGCACACAAATACACCGTGCCACCGGCATAAGGGTTGCCCGGCACCGGGTTGAGGGCGCGCCTGCCTATCAGGGCACGACGCCGGGCCGCATAGCCTTTGTCCAGCAGCCTCGATGTGGGCACCTCCACGAACTCCGGATCGGCCACGTAACGGAAAGCATCGGCGAAGGCCAACTTCAGGCTCTCGATCTGCCAGTGGAACGACTCGGCGCTGTCCCGCTGAGTGCCACGCAGATCGA
Source organism: Chloroflexia bacterium (assembly GCA_034437815.1). Lineage (GTDB taxonomy): Bacteria > Chloroflexota > Chloroflexia > QHBQ01 > JADMIH01 > JADMIH01. Next base: position 3,920 of record DAOTTC010000059.1, read on the forward strand.
ACCCCTCCAGTATGTTGAGGCCGATCAGGGCGGTGATGCCCTGCCCATTGGGCGGGATCTCCCACACGTCGAAGCCACGATATGAGGTGGAGATGGGTTCGACCCACGTGCTGGTGTGGGCGGCCAAGTCTTCCTCGGTGATCAACCCGCCGGTCTGCCGCGCGAAGCGGGCGATGGCACGGGCGGTTTCGCCGGTGTAGAAGTCCTCGGCACGAGACCGGGCGATGCGGCGCAGGGTGGAGGCGTGGTCCGGGCCGGTCCATACCTCCCCGGCGCGCGGGGCGCGGCCTCGCGGGGCGAAGGTGCGCATCCAGCCATCGAATTCGGGGCCTCGAAGTTGAGAATATATCTGTACCGCGTAGCCCCAGTACCGGGCGACGATTGGGGACACCGCATACCCATGCTCGGCGTAGTGGATGGCGGGTTGGAACAGCTCTTCAAAGGGCAGTTTGCCGAACCGCGCGTGCAGGTCGCGCCACGCAGCCGGTGCACCGGGCACGGTCACGGGCAGCCAGCCGCGCGCCGGCATCTGGGAGTGGCCGCGCTCTCGAAGGGCATGCAGGTCGAGGGCGCGGGGCGCGCGGCCCGAACCGTTCAACCCGTGCAGCCCACTACCGTCCCACACCAGCGCAAAAGCATCCCCCCCTATGCCGTTGGATGTCGGCTCCACCACAGTCAGGGCTATGGCAGTGGCGAGGGCGGCGTCCACGGCGTTGCCGCCGCGCCGGAGCATCTCCAGCCCGGCCTGCACGGCGAGGGGCTGGCTGGTGGCTACTACGCCGTAGCGGGCCACAGTCGGGCTGCGCCGCGAGCTGTACGGGTTGTGGTCGAGGTCCAGATCTAGACCGGGGCCATTATCCAAAGCTGTACCTCCTCTAGAAGGTGTGGCAGTGTGTGACACGGGCGGGGTGGCAGTGGCAGTGGCCGTGGCGGTAGTAGTGGCGGTGGTAGTGGATGTAGCTGCGGCATTACCTGTGGGCGTAGATGGTAAGCCAGACGATCTTCCCGAACGAACGGGACGGGGCGGGGCAGGTGGGCCGCCTGCCTGCGAAGGCGGGCGCGAGGGGGAAGGATCAGGGGCGAGGACGGCACCGGGCATGCAACCCGGGGTGGCAAGCAGGCCAACCACCGCCAAGCCGACGCGCCCCATGAACGCGCGCCGGGTCAACCCCCCGGCGGCCCCACTTTCCGCGCAGTCGCCAGACCCGCCCTGCTGGCCGCCATCCGGCGCACCCATCCGGCATACGTGATCCCCCATGCGCACACCACAGCCCCATGTGCCTGATACCCCGGCAAGCCCCGAACCCACCGGCCCGCCGTGCCGCTTGGTGGAAGCGTCTGGTTCAGTATAGCACATCTCGGCATGGCATAGGGACGCAGGCACGCCGGGGCCGTCCGACCGCTCAGCCGCCCACTAGGGACCGGCAAGGTGGGGTTGGACCGCGCAATCCGGGGTTTGCGGCCCACTGCCCCCGTGTGCTATCATCTTTAACGTGTGCTATCATCTTTAATAAGTAGCCTCAGAAGGAGAAACCCGGCACATGCAAACCGAAGAGCGCACCATCGAGCCTGCCCCACCGGGCGCGGTGTCCGCGACCCCCGTGGTGTACGTGGACCGCCTCGGCAATTACGAAGGCCAGACGGTCACCGTGCGCGGCTGGTTGATGCACCACCGCGACAAGAAGAAGTTGCAGTTTCTGGTGCTACGCGATGGCACCGGCATGGTACAGGCAGTAGCCTTTCAGGACGACATGCCTGCCGAAGCGTGGGAGCGCATCCACCGGCTCACTCAGGAATCGTCTATCGTAGTCACTGGAGTAGTGCGCAGGGACGAGCGCGCCCCCGGCGGTTATGAGATATCGGTGCGCGACCTGCACGTGTTCCAGATCGCCGAACCCGATTACCCGATCGCCCCCAAAGAGCACGGCGTGGGTTTCTTGATGGAGCACCGCCATCTGTGGATCCGCTCTAACCGCCAACGGGCCATCCTGCGCGTACGCGCTGAGGTGGAGCAGGCCGCCCGCGACTTCCTCGACGACAATGGCTATGTGCTGGTGGACACCCCCATCCTTACCCCGGCGGCCTGCGAGGGCACCTCCACACTGTTCGAGACCGACTACTTCGGCACACCCGCCTACCTCACCCAGAGCGGCCAGCTCTACAACGAGGCCAACATCTTCGCCTTTGGCAGGGTGTACTGCTTCGGTCCCACCTTCCGTGCCGAGAAGAGCAAGACCCGCCGCCACCTGATGGAGTTCTGGATGGTGGAGCCGGAGGCCGCGTGGATGGAACTGCCCGGCCTGCTGGAACTGGAGGAGCAGTTCGTCAGCTACATAGTGCAACGCGTGTTGGAGCGCAGGGCTAAAGAGCTTGAGGTGCTGGAGCGCGATACCTCCATACTGGAGAACGTCAGGCCCCCGTTCCCCCGCATCACTTACGACGAGGCCCTGCACATACTGGAGCGCAACGGCCTGCACGTGCAGTGGGGCGACGACTTCGGCGGCGACGAGGAGACGGTGCTGGCCTCGCAGTTCGACAAGCCGGTGTTCGTGACCCACTACCCAACGCAGGCCAAAGCCTTCTACATGCAGCCCGACCCACAGCGCCCGGAGGTGGTGCTGTGCGCCGACCTGATAGCCCCCGAAGGATACGGCGAGATATGCGGCGGCTCGCAGCGCATCCACGACCTGCAACTGCTCGAACAGCGCATCCGCGAGCACGGCTTGCCCCGCGAGGCATTCGAGTGGTATCTAGACCTACGCAGGTATGGCAGCGTACCCCATTCGGGCTTCGGCATGGGGGTGGAGCGCGTGGTGGCGTGGTTGTGCGGTGTGCCCCACCTGCGCGAGACTATAGCCTTCCCGCGCATGCTGGAGAAGATATACCCGTAGCGGAGTAAGCCCGCCTAATACCAATTCTCCATAGAAAGGCTGTAAATTATTGGGATGGGAGACTGGGGGACACCTCCACAACCCCCGTCAGGGGCGTTCCCCTGCACCCCCCAACGGCGAAGGCGAAACTGTTAGCCCTCCAATTGCGTTAACTTATATGGAGTGTGGAGCCATCAAACCAAGTTGGCGGTGTATGCAGGCGGGGTGGAGACGAAGACAGACGGGCAAATCAGTAGAGGCAAGACAAAGCCAAGGTAGACAGGCATGATTTTTGCATCCGGCATAGACATAGATAGGGACACAGCAGGCACAGGAGGCATAGAAGGCATAGAAGGCAGTGGCTCGGTTCGTCTACTCCAAAATGGGTATTGCGAAACCGTACTAATGTGCAATTCCAACCTGTATCCGGTCTGGTATAATTATTATAGAGAGGTATGGAGCCGAAAAGGACGCATGTAGAGGCATAATGGGGCATACAAGCTCCCGAGCAAACCTAGAGGCACCAACCCTGCTAGAGAAGGAAGAATGCCATGGCAGAGATCACCGACAACAAGAAGAAATCCCGGCGAACCGAAGACATGGTGCAGGTGGAGAAGGCGTCTATCGAGGCCGAAGAACTGCAAGGTTTCACGCAGGAGGAGATCGCCCGCCTGATAAAGGCCAAGCAGGAAGTGACCCGGGGTCGCTACACCGACATGACTCTGGAGCACAAGAAGTTGCTCTTCGTGCAATGGCTGATCGAGCACGGCAGGCTGAAGAGTTGAGCGTTTGCGTATGCACGCGATATGTACGATATGCGATTTGGCCTTTGTCAGGTGTAGCGCGTGATAAGAGCGCAGGGGGTGCATAGGACCCCGTGATGCTGATCCCGCTTTCTATAATCTTTTCTGAAAAGAGTTACATATAAGAGCAATCAACAAAGATAACGCAAACGAGGTGGCCGTCCGAATGCATGGGCGGCCACCTCGTTTGCGTTATTCCAATTTTTCCATAGGAAGCCTTTGAATTAGTATGGGGAGGGTTGAGAGCTGGTGGGCACCCCGCTCCCCCGGAAGTCTATGAAAGGGTTTGCCGGCATCACGGCTGGCCGGGTTGGAGGGGGGGCCAGATGCCCGGCATAGGGGTAGGTCTGGGCTGAGGAGTAGTCCTCGGCCTCGGCTGGTTGCCCGGCACCGAGCGCAGTATCCTGTTGGTGCGAGGCTCACGGTAGTTCACGCAGCCTTTAGGAGGAGCCTCCTTCAGGAACAGGTCGGTCACCGTGCCCTTGTTCGAGCAGGCCGACGCTCGGATCAGCCCCGGCGGCTGCACGAACTCACGTTGCAGCGACCCGTCGGGGGCACGCACCAGATCCACGAACTCCGGGTTCTTATAGAAGCTCTCCATCATGTTGTGCCATATAACTGCCGCACCGATCGCCCCCGTGACCCGGAGCATCTCCGAGTTATCGCTGTTGCCCACCCAAACACCAACCGTCAGGTTGGGGGTGTAACCCATGGTCCAGCTGTCGCGATTGTCGTCGGTGGTGCCGGTCTTGGCGGCGGAGGGGAAGCTGGTCCTAAGCGGGCTGTTGGCTCCGAACATGGGTGTGCGCGCCCTGTTGTCTGACAGGATAGAGGTAATCATATAGGCGTGTCTAGGGTCCAGCACCTGCTGACCGGGGGGTAGCGGATCGAGTTGGAAGAGAACCCGGTTCTGCGCGTCTACGATCTTCACGATGGGGTTGGCCCCCACGGCCAGACCGTTGTTGGCGAAGGTCGAGTAGGCGGTGGTCATGTCCAGCAGGGTCACCTCGCCCCCGCCCAGCGTGAGCGACAGCCCATACCAGTCGGTGCCCCTGTTCAGGCCGGTGATGCCCATGTCGTGGGCCGTGGCTATTGTCTCTTCGATGCCCGCGAATTGCAGGGCCTTGACGGCCGGTATGTTATATGAGTTAGCCAGCGCTTCACGCACCGTGACCCAGCCGTGGTCCCTGCCGTCGTAGTTCTTGGGTATGTACGGTTTCTGGCCGGGGTTGGGGAAGGCCGTCTGTACGTCCAGTATGGTAGTGGCGGGCGTCCACCCTTTCTTGAACGCGGTGACGTAGGTTATGGGCTTGAAAGATGAGCCGGGTTGGCGCTCACGCGTGGCCACGTTCACCTGACCGTCTATCTCTTGATTGTAGTAGTCCACCGAGCCGACCATAGCTAGTATCTCGCCGGTGCGCGGCTTCATGACGACGATGGCAGCGTTGGTGGCCTTTTGCCTGCGCAACTCCTCGATACGGTCGCGGGCCACCTGCTCGGCAGCCTTCTGCACCCGCATGTCCAGCGAGGTGTAAATGCTTAGGCCTGCTTCAAGGGCTTCCGGCCCATACTTCTTCTCCACATATTCTTTGATGTAGTACACCCAGTGTGGGGCTTTGAGCACCGGCTTGTAGGGGTATAGGTACACGTTTTCGGCCTTGGCCTGATCGGCCTGCTCTTGAGTGATCATACCCTGCTTGGCCATCAGGTCGAGCACAATGGCCTGACGGCGCTTGGCGGCGTCGGGGTTGATGATGGGGTCGTACTGGCTGGGGGCCTGCGGCAGGCCCGCCAGCAGTGCGGCCTCGGGCAGGGTGAGGTCTCTGGCCGACTTGCCGAAATAGGTACGCGCTGCGGCCTCGATGCCATAGGCCCGGTGCCCGTAGTAGGTCTGGTTGAGGTACATCTCCAGAATCTCGTCTTTTGAGTAGTTCTGGGTGAGTTGCAGAGCCAGCACCGCCTCTTTCACCTTACGGCGCAGGGTGCGCTCCTGACGCTCTTCGGGCGACATCAACACCTGCCTCACAAGCTGCTGGGTAATTGTGGAGCCGCCCGACTGCCCTTCGCCGCTGAGGTTTATGGATACGGCACGCACGATGCCTACCGGGTCCACACCGGGGTTAGAGTAGAAGTTGGCGTCCTCGGTAGCGATGGTAGCGCTGATGACGAGCGGGGAGATCTGGTCGAGCGTCAGTTCCTGACGCATGCCGGTCTCTTCGTCCACGAGGTCATAGAGCAGTTCGCCGTTGCGGTCGTAGATTTTGGTGGTCTGGGCGGTGATGCCGTACTTGGCGATGGCCGCCCGCAGGTTTTCGGGGTCCACCGGGGGCAGGGTGCTCATGTACCATGCCGCCCCGGCCACCCACGCGCCCATGCCCCCAGCCATGGTCAGCACGCCAAACAGCATCACCCCAAGCAGCACATACGCAAGGCCGCGCGCGGCTCCCCCACTGCCGAACCTTTTGACTGCCACCTGACGTCGCACATGGCCCACCCGTGAACGCGCTCGGAAATGCCGGTGGCGCATCAAGAAGAAGGGGAGGGGGCGCCTGTGGGCGCGGCGCACGCGGGTGGTGCGGGCGGCAGTGGTGTAATCCCACTCGCCCGTCTTGAGGCGCAAGCGCAGGGTGTGGATGTCGGTGTCGCGCAGGCGCGCCGTAGCCCGGCCGGCCACCGGCACCACAACGGTGTCGGGACCTGCTGGCAGTCCGGGGGTCGCGTGCCCGTTGCCCCCTTCCGAATCCGGCCCGCCAACCAACGGCGGCCACGTCAGCGGGTCGGTACCCCCCACCCGTGCCCTCACAGGCCGCACCGGCGCGGGCGATACGCGCTCTCTTCTCGCACTTGCACCTGCGCCGTTATCCCCGCCTTCGTGACCAACGCCACTCCCATTCGCACCCGGCGAGGGAGCAGGCCCGACCTGTCCGTCGCCGTCGCCTGCGGATGCCGCCAGCGACAGGGAGCCGAGCCGCGCCTTGGCTACGGGCACCAGCCTGCGAGTGACTTGAGCCTGTTCATCATGCACGGCCCCGCGGTCTCCGACGTCGGCGTGGCCTTCAGGTCCATCGGCCAGACCATTGCCCCGCACCGCACGCATGCTTTCAGACTCAGACCCTGATATGTCGCGCGCCGAGTGCTTACTGTGTGCGCCGGCACGCGCGCGTGTCGAGCTTTTGGACTTGCCTTGCTTCTTTGCCATCTCGGTTACATTATACCAATTGGGGTATCAATTGCGCTGTGCAAACGTGCACACCCGCATCTGCCACCGGACCCCGGCCACGGCGCTTCACATGGCAAGGGCCGGGGAGACGAACCAGCGGCACCGCAACCCTGCAAGTGCACAGGAACACAAAAACATATTAGCACGATGCGTACCTTAACCCAAGCCCGCAACCTGTAGAGTTCGGCTGGGGCCTAGCAGGATACTCAAGGCCCTATTGGCTATCGGCATTCTGCATGGATTATACGAAAAATCTCTTGCCCGGTGCACATTCATGCAAGATGCTGAGGGAGGCCGTGGAGGGCACAGCCCTACCCAAATCCCCTTCTTTATTGCACGGCTATGGATTGGGGTGGGGGTTGCGTCAGCGCAGGCTATCCAGCGCCAGTGCCACCGCGCCCATCACCGCCGAGTCTTCGCCCAGCATTGCGGGCACTATAAGCACATCTCGTGTGGACAGGGGCATGGCGTAGCGGCGTGCCAGTTCGCTTATGCGAGGGATGAGATGGGCACCTTCGCGGGCCACTTTCCCACCGACCACCACCATACTGGGGTTGAGCGCGGTGATCAGGTTACCGATCGTGACCGCCATCAAGTCCACCGCCTCGGCGATGAAGGCATCGAGTTGCGGGTCGTGTTCGGCCAGAGCCAGCAAGGCTTTCACGTCCGGTATGCGTGCTTCGGCCTGCGCTTCAGCATCGGCGGCCACGTCTGTGGGGTGCGCCTGCGAGTAGGCCTGCCGGGCGCGCTGCACCAGCGCAGGCTCGCGCACATAGGCCTCCAGATGCCCCACTCCACCGCACCGGCAGGGCAACGCGTCGGAGCGCTCGGTGCGCACGGTGGTGTGCCCTATCTCCCCGGCGAGGGTGGTGGCTCCCCTGAACAACTTCCCACCCGCCACGATACCGCCGCCCACACCGGTGCTCCAGTGCACATACACCAGATGGCACTCTGGGTCACCCCCGCCTGCGCCGAACCACACCTCGCCTAGCGCAGCCAGACGAGCATCGTTGTCCAGCAGGGTAGGCGCTTCAAAGGCCGCTTCCAGTATGGCGGCGATAGGGAAGTCCTCCCACCCCGGAGAGTCGTGGGCCTGCCTGACCCGCCCGCGCCGGGCGTCTACCGGGCCACCGAAACCCACGCCAATGCGCAGCACCTCACGCGGCCTGATCCCCTTGCCCTCCAGCAGGTCGCGCATCATACCGCTTACACGACTCATGGTCTCTTCCGGTTGCCGGGCCTCGCCCTGACGGCGCACGTGGGAGTCGCGTCCCAGCACGAACCCGCGCAGATCGGCCAGCACCACCCGTTCCCCGTAACCGCTGATGTCCACACCGAACACGTACCCTTGCTGGGCAAGTACACCTGACCAGTCCAGAGGCAGGGGTGCGCGGCCCGCGTGGTGCGCGTGGTGCGCGTCCTCCACCGTCTCGCCGGCCTCGGTAACCACGGGCACTGGCACCGGCACCCTCTTCGCCGACCTGTTCATCATAACCCACCCTCCTGACGGCTCACGCGGGGCGCCTGCACATGTGCATCTGCCCGTACAACGGACACAGACAGGCACAGGCCGCACCCCCACCCTATGCCACGTGGGCCATGCAAGCTGTATAGTCATGTCCAAAAGCATACCAGATGGGGCCGATTATGTGAAGCGGTCCCCCACCGCTTCGTACATGGTTGCACCAAGTATCGGGGGACCAAGGTCGGGGCTGGGACCGAGAGATAAGGGCCCCTGTCAGCCTCCATTATCGGTGGGACCTTCGTACATTCCCAGCTTGACGATGCGCCCGCCATGGGATTAAACTGTGCTCACCTCGCCTTTTCCAGAAGGAGCGTGCTTCATGCAGCAATCCAACACCATCGAGGTGACCGGCTCCGTCACGCCAGAGTTCGCCTCGGTGCTCACGCCGGAAGCGCTGGGCTTCGTGGCCGACCTCACACGCCGCTTCTCGGCCACCCGCTTCGCCCTGCTCCAGAGGAGGGTCGACCGGCAGGCCGAGCTTGAGCACGGCGTCCTGCCCGACTTCCTGCCCGAAACCGAGCCAATCCGCGCCGGCGACTGGACGGTCGGCCCCATACCGGCAGACCTGCAGGTGAGGCGGGTGGAGATCACCGGCCCCGCCGAGCGCAAGATGATGATCAACGCCCTTAATTCCGGGGCCGACGTGTTCATGGCCGACTTCGAAGACGCCCTCTCGCCCACATGGCACAACGTGGTGCAAGGCCAGATCAACCTGAAGGATGCGGTGCGGCGCACCATCGAGTTTCACAGCCCCGACGGCAGGGCCTACCACCTCAACGAGCGCACCGCCACCCTGTTGGTGCGCCCGCGCGGCTGGCATCTGGTCGAAAAGCACGTGCTGGTGGACGGGCAGCCGGTGCCTGCCGGTTTGTTCGACTTCGGCCTGTACTTCTTCCACAACGCCCCGGAGCTTGTGCGCCGGGGCACCGGTCCCTACTTCTATCTGCCCAAGCTCGAGGGTCACCGCGAAGCCCGCCTGTGGAACGACGTATTCGACTACGCCGAGGACTACCTCGGCCTGCGCCGGGGCACCATCAAGGCCACCGTGCTCATCGAGACCATCCTCGCGGCTTTCGAGATGGACGAGATCCTGTATGAGTTGCGCGACCACGCGGCGGGCCTGAACGCCGGGCGCTGGGACTACATATTCAGCATCATCAAGAAGTTCCACCATAAGCGCGACTTCCTGCTCCCGGACCGCGCGCAGGTCACCATGGCCGTACCCTTCATGCGCGCCTACACCCAACTGCTGGTCAGGACCTGCCATCGGCGCAGTGCCCACGCCATCGGTGGCATGGCGGCCTTCGTCCCCAGCCGCAAAGACCCACAGGTCAACGAGGTGGCCCTCGCCAAAGTGCGCGAGGACAAGGAGCGCGAGGCGGGCGACGGCTTCGACGGCACGTGGGTGGCTCACCCCGATCTGGTGCCCACAGCCATGCAGGTATTCGAGCGTGTGTTGGCGGGCAGGCCCCACCAGAAGGAAGTGCTGCGTGAGGACGTGCAGGTGAGCTCCGCCGACCTGCTGGACTTCCACGTGCCCGGCGGCAGGATCACCGAGGCCGGCTTCCGCAACAACGTGAGCGTGGCCCTGCAATACCTCAACTCGTGGCTTCAGGGCAACGGCGCGGCGGCCATCTACAACCTGATGGAGGACACCGCCACCGCCGAGATCGCCCGCGCTCAGTTGTGGCAGTGGCTACACCACGACGGCAGGCTGGACGACGGGCGGCCCACCGACCGCGCCCTGTACGAGCGGGTGCGCGATGAAGAACTGTCCTCCCTGACCGGCGAAGGTATGGGTCGGTACCGCGACGCCGCCGATATTTTGGACGCGCTGGTGCTCAGCCCCGAATTCGTCGAGTTCCTTACCTTCCCCGCCTATGAGTACCTCGACTGATGCCAGCGAGGCCCGTAAAGGCCAGAAGGAGGGTGTGGTTGTAGCGTGGGGGAAGCAGGGGGCGTAGAAAACACAGGCACGACGGCCTCGCAGGGCGCGGGCCGGCTGCGCGAGGCGCCACCGGGTAACACGCGCCACCCGGCGCCGGTGCCCGCAACTGCACCCATGACGGCTCGTGCCTCTACCGGCGGGCAGGTGGAGTGGGCACCGCGGGCATTGCGGGCCATGGTATGGGCGGGGGTCGCTCTGTGCGTGGCTTTGGTGGTGCAGTATCTGTTGCTGTCCACCCACTTCATGCAGAGCACGCCGGGCGGCCTGCGCAACTACGTGCTCAGGCCCGACTTCATTATCCAGATAACAGCGTCAGAGATACTGCTCCGTGGCGACCCGTCCCGCCTCTACGATGAGCAGACTCAGCGGCAGGTCCAGTTGGCGGTACTGCACACGGCGGGCCTTGACCTCGACCCCGCCCGCGTCCTGCCTTTCAACCACCCCCCATTCGAAGCTTTTCTGGTAGCCGGTCTGCGCGCCATCGGCCTTCCATACGAAGGCGTGTTCATTGCATGGACCGTGCTGCGTCTGCTCGCCATTGGAGCGGGGTTATGGGCGCTGGCGTGGGGCTGGCCCATCAGGGGGGCGAGCGGGGTATTGTGTGCACTGGCCGCGTTGACCTTCTACCCTGTAGCGATGGGTTTGCAGGTCGGGCAATCCAGCGCGCTGGTGTTTCTGGGCTGGGCGCTGATGAGCGCGGCGCTCCTCAAAGGCCGGACGGGATGGGTGGGAGTGGGGTTGGCCCTCGCCGCCCTCAAACCCCAGTTCCTGCCGGTGGTGTTGCTGGCGCTGGTGCTGCTCAGGCAGTGGCGCGCACTGGCGGTGTTCGGGGCAGTGGTAGCGGGGGCGATAGTGTTGACTATGCCGGTGGTGGGGTGGGACTGGCCGGTGCGCTACGCCACCTTGTTGCTCGAACTGGCGGGGCGCGCTCCCAACCCGGTGATAGACCCGGCCATGATGCAGAACTGGCGGGGTTTTTTCATGCGTGTGCTCAACTTCCACCCGCAGTACAGCCTCTACGCGGCGCTGGCCACGAGCCTTTCGATAGCCGCCATAACCGCCGCGTGGCTGTGGTGGCTCCGCTTCACAAGGGGGTCTTCCGGGTACTCCGGGGCGAACCGCCGCGGCAACGGTGACGCCTACAGCACACCAGCGTGGAGCGCGTTGTGGGCATGCACGTTGTGGGTGGGGCTACTGTGCAGCTTCCACCTGCTGTACCCCGACCTTGTGCTAGCCATCGTGCCCGCGTGGATTATGGCCGCGCTGGCGCTGGCCCGCCCCGCACATGCGCCCACGCGCTGGCTGTGGCTCGGCTGGCTGTGGGTGGGTTGGTGGCTCGGCTACATCGTCAACTACCATTCCATAGTGGTGGCGTTGGCCCCCCTGTGGATGGCGGTCACCGTGCCTGCGCTGCTGAAGTCCGCCATCGCGAGCACGTCGCGCCCCCCACCTGCACCACTTTCCCCGGTGTCGTTCGTTGTCACGACAACACTGGCCGCGGCCACGCTGCTGGGGCTGGCGGTGCGCCTGCACGGCCTGACCGCATACGGCATATGGTTCGACGAAGCATACCATATGGAGCTGGTGCGCCTGCCCTCGGTGGAGCGCATGCTGGACGCGGTGCTGTCCAACCCCCCATCTGGTCCGCTGTACGCATTGGTGCTGCGCTGGTGGGTGGGGTTGTTCGGGCAGAGCGAGGGGGCAGCGCGCATGCTGTCGGTAGTTTTCAGCACGGCCACCCTGCCCGCCGCGTACTGGCTCGGCAGGGTGCTGGCCGATAGGTGGTCTGGGCTGCTGGCGGCGGCCCTGCTCGCGGTTTCGCCTTACGCGGTGGAGTTCGGGCAAGAAGCCGCCCTGTATGCGCTGGCTTCGCTGCTCACCACACTGGCATTGGCCGCGGGCTGGCGCTGGTGGCAGGGTGGGCAAGATGAGCAGAGCATGCGGGGCGGCCTGCTGTATTTGCTGCTCGGCACGCTGGCGATCTACAGCCACTACGTGGTGGCCGCGATCCTCGTGTTGTTTACCGTGTTCGTGCCCTTTTTCGTGCGCAGAGGGTCTGGGGCCGATTTGAAGAGATGGCTGACGGTCAACGGCATTGTATTCGCCCTGTGGCTACCATGGCTCGCGGCCCTGACCGCTCACTGGCTGCGCAGCCCCATGCCGAGGGTGGCGCTGGGGGACACCGTGGAGCTCCAAGAGGTGATCGGCGCGTTGGTGCAGTACACGAGCGGCACGGCTTCGCTTTTGCAGGGCGAGCGGGCGCTGGAGGTGCTGGGGCTGGCGGCGGGCGCGGGCTTGCTGGTGATGGGCTTGACGACGGCCCGGGGCACAGCACAGGCACACTACGTGCCGTGGCCGGTGGTGGTGCTGAGCGCCATCATCTTTATCGCCCCCGCGGCGCTCTCGAGGATTACGGGGTGGTGGCTGTTTGTGCCCCATTTCATGGTGTTCTTGCTGCCTGCTCTGCTGTGCGTGCTGGCAGGGGGCGTGCTGAGAGTAGCCGGTGCCACGGGCGCGATGGGCGCTGTCAGCGCGAGACACGAGCAGAAGCGTGCCCCGCTGTACGGCGCAATCACCCTGCTAGGACTGTGGCTGGTGGCGCAGGTGTGGGGTCTGGCGCTGTACTACCGGCACCCGCCGCACGGGACCGACGGCCTGCGCGAGCTGGCCGCCACCATCAATCACTACGCTCTGCCGGGCGACATCGTGCTGATCACCCCGCCCATATTGACACCAAGCCTGCGACAATACTATGACGGGCCGACCAAGGGCCTTCCGCAGGATTTCGACGTGGCCGCCGTGTACGCGCCCTATGCTATCAAGGACTGGCACCCCTCGGTGATGGCCGCGTTCGAAGAGGCGGTGCATGGGCGCCGGCGCTTCTGGCTGGTCTACCGGCCCGAGAAGGACCATGGCGGGCGGTTCCTGAGCGAGGTGCAACGGCGCTATCGCACCATCCGGCACCAGACCTACGCCTTCGCTGACCTGTACCTGTTCGAGAGCGAGAGATAGGGGGCGGGGACTCGCTCACCACTTGCCGCTTTGTGGGGAGGGGAGAAGTGGGGGACACCCACACCCCCCGGCAAGGGCGCTACCCTGCCCCCCGACATTGTGGTGGAGGGGAGAAGTGGGGATACCCCCATACTCAGAGGGTACCCGCCGTCAGGGGAGCGCCCCTGCACCCCCGGTATTTATAGCCTTTGGGATAATTGGTATTGCTACCCTCTTCACCTGACCTCATGAGCTGACCCGCGACAGACCTTCCGGCTGGGCGTCCGCCGTGCCGGGGGCAGGCTCCTCTCGCTCCTCCTCGGCCTCTTCGCGTGGGCCACGAATGGACAGCAGTTGGTTGAGCACGATAGCCACCAGCGTGGCCAGCGCGATGCCTGCCAGTTCGAAGCCGCCGATATTGAACGCGAAGGGCGTGCCGGCCCGTGGGTCAATGTTGATAGCGCCAATGACGATAGTAGCACCACCCACGATCAGGTTGCGCTGTTTGGAGAAATCCACACGGCCTTCTACCCAGATGCGCCCGCCGGTGGCCGCGATCAGCCCGAACAGCAACAGTGATATGCCGCCCATCACCCCTGTGGGGATGGATTGGATCACCGCCGCGAACTTGGGTACGAAGCCCAACAGTATAGCGAACAGCGCCGCCACCACGAACACTGCGATCGAGTACACCCGCGTCACCGCCATCACCCCGATGTTTTCGGCGTAGGTGGTCTGTCCGGTGCCCCCGCCCAGCGAGGACACCGCTGTGCCCGCCGCATCGCCAAGGAAGGCATGACCGATGTACGGGTCGAGGTTGCGCTTCATGTTGCCTGCTATCGCCTTGACATGCCCCAGATTCTCGGCCACCAGCACGATGGCCACCGGCGCGATCAGGAAGGCCGCGTTCCAGTCCACGCGGGGCGTCACGAAGTTGGGCAGGCCGATCCATGCTGCCCGCTCGATACCCGATATATCCACCTTGGAGATGGCAGCGGAGAAGTTGAGGAAGGTGTTGAGCAAGGCTACCAGATAGCCAATAGCCACCCCCAATAGTATGGGCAACATCCGGGGGAAGCCCCGCGCGTACACGGCGATCAGCACCGCCGACAGGAAAGTGATCAGAGCCAGCGGCCAGTTGGTCATCACCATGCCTCCCGCCACGTTAGCCAGATTCAGCCCTATCACCATCACCACCGCGCCCGTGACAATGGGGGGCATGATCACCTCTACCCAGCGCGTGCCCGTAGCCACCACGATCAAGCCGATGATGCCGTACACCACCGCCGCCGCGAGGATGCCGAACAGCGCCCCTTGATAGTTGCCGTCCTTCGAGCCTGCGGCCAGCACCGGCCCGATGAACGCGAACGACGACCCCAGATAAGACGGTATCTTGCCCCTCGTGATCAGGATGAACAACAGCGTGCCCACCCCTGAGAAGAACACCGCCAGTCCCGGGTCGAAGCCCATCAACAGCGGGGCCAACACCGTTGCCCCAAACATGGCCAGCACGTGTTGCAGGCCCAGAGCCAGCGTCTTGCCCAAGGGCAGGTTCTCCTCAGGCAGTACGAGGTCGGAACGCGCCCTCTGGCTACCCTTGATGATACGGTCCACCGAGATCATGTCCTTGTCCCTCCTTCGGTCCTCGTGTTGATAATGGTGAGAATCCAGTCCCCACCCCCGGAGCCGGAGAGCTGGCCGCCAGACCGGCCTGAAATCCCTCGCACAGGATCAAGGAAGACAGCACCCTCGCTCGGATTGCAAGTATAGCACTACCTTACCCGCATCGTAGCCGCGAGGCCCTCTTCTCAGAGGTCTTCATCTGATACCCATTACCCACAGAAAGGCTATAGATTATGGGGAGAATGGGGGACATTTATACCCCCACGCCCAGAGGACACCCGCCGACAAGAGAGTACCCCTGCACCCCCGGTATTTAGCGCCTTTGCTCGGATAACTGGTGTAAGCACGGCTGTAGTGCTAAAGAGCGAAGGAAGCATGCACAACAAGGCCTGACACATACAGAGAGCAGGAAGCAGTTTGGCCCTGATGCACCCTTGCACCCTTCCCCGTGTCCCGACGATCTGGCTCTGGCAGGTCTGTGCTGGCGCCCCACGCTCGCAGGGTCGAGCCCCATGTTGTGCGGATGTTACATGCCGCATGCCCTGCTGTCAAGACCCCTGTCTCTGACATCCGGTCATAATTAAGGCATATTCATGCAAGATGTTGGGGGAAAATGGGAGGGCCGGGGAGGGCTGGGCCCTACCTCTATCGCACACAAAGTGCCAGAGGCACAAGGCCTTGCCCCTGTCATCCCCGATTAATGGGAGCCGGACGACCGGCCACAGATAGACCCCCTCTCCCGAAGGGGAGAGGGGGCCGGGGATAAGGGTAGGAGTGAAGGTGAAGGTGAAGGCAAGGGTGTAAATGGCAAGTGACGAATGGTCGTGGGAGGAGAGCCATGGCGCGGATAGGCCCTGAGCAAGCCTCGAAGGCTCACCCGGCCTATCCTATGCCCGTGTACAGACCCACCTTGTTTCCCGTGGGGTCGGCGAAGATAGCGTACCAACCCATGCCGGGGATTTCGGTCTTAGGCACCAGCACCTTGCCGCCCAATTCCTCGGCTCGCTTCAGGTCGGCATCAATATCGGAACTATTCACGTACACTACTACGTCGCCCGGCCTGATGCCCCAGCCATCCTCCATACCGTTCACCTTGTTCAGGCCGCCGCCGGGGCCTTCGCCAGCGCGGAACATCCAGTAGTCATGGTCAGGGTCACGCTCGAACTCCCAGTTGAACAGTTCGGAATAAAATCTGGCTGTGCTTTCGGGATCGCGTGCAGACAGTTCCACATGGACTATGGGGTGTGCGGACATGTTAGTTTTCCTCCTGATTTATAATATTGAGGTGGTGTGGTAAGGACCCAAGACAATCAGGTCGCACTGGAAACGCCCCGATTATAGCACATATGTTCTGCACGGACATCGGTCTGAAGGAGTATCCACCGGACCATCTTACATGGCCGCACCGGGGATGAGCGCACTATATACATGTGAATTTGAAAATGAATACCGCATGCCCATACCACCCGACCACGTACGGGTGCAAGCGCTGAGCTTCGGGCCTGAGGTCGAAGCGGTGTTGTGCGCGGGCATGACCGATGTGCGGGTGCTCGCCGTCCTGTCTGACGCTCTATACTTATCCTGTCCGCAGGGCCGCATCATCTGCATGCTGAGCGAGCAGGCGGGAGATGGGCCGCTTACGGTGCGCGTGGATAAGGCCGGGCTGCGTGCAGTGCTGCGCGCACTGCCGAAGCAGGTGGAGATAGACCTGCGAAATGCCCGGCGCTGGACCCCATGCCTGCCTGCGGTATTGGGCCGTTTGGAAGCGCGCTTCGAGGCCGCGGACGCGCTGGTGTCCATGGTATCGGCGAACAGCGACCACGACCACGGCCGCACGCGGGATGGGGTGCGTGGCATGGACGGATTTGGCCCGCTGGCCCCTATCTTATGGGATATGTATCATGAAGGGCCGTGCCGTGCACCCAAGGGCACACGCCTGCAAGCCTTACACCACGCCGACCTATCGCTCCATCGCGCGGCCCACCACCTAACCCGGTTCTATGAAGCGTTCGTCGGCGACGAGCAGAGCAAAGCAGCCGCACAGGCACTGGTAGACCTGCTGGGCTTAGGCCCCGGCCTCACGCCATCAGGCGATGATGTGGTGATGGGCCTGATGGCCGCGCTGGTGTGGCAGGCGAAGTCGGGCGTCCTGCCTACTGGACGGGTGGAAGCGCTGGCCGAGGCGGTGTGCCTTGCGGCTTCGAAGCGCACCAACCGCATCAGCGCCCGCCTGCTGCGGCACGCCTCGGATGGGGTGCTGCACGCCCCGGCCATGGCAGTCGGCACCGCCCTTGTGGCGGGCAACCACGACGCGGTGCGCCAAACCACCCCCCGCCTGCTGGCCGTCGGCAGCACGTCGGGCGCGGACCTCGCCGTTGGATTGCTGGCCGGCACGCTCGCCGGGTTCCAACTGGAGCAGACCGCCCGCACCAACCCCCAGAGCCGACCAAGCCCGGACCCGAACCGAACGGGCCGAACGAGTACACAACATGGTTATAGCTGAGAACTCAAGGAGCACACAACTATGGGCGACTTCCCACTGAGGATAGACATCAAGGCCGCGCAACAGGAGCGCGACTGGGACAACATCCTGCGCTACTGTCAGGACACCGAAGCCGAAGAGGTCTTCACCGGCTTCTGGTTGTTCGACCACTTCGTGCCCATCAACGGGCACATCGAGGGGCCGTGCACGGACGGGTGGACCCTGCTCGCGGGGCTGGCCGCGGCCACCGAGCGCGTGCGTCTGGGCTTGATGGTGGGCTGCAACGGCTACCGCCACCCCGCAGTGCTCGCTAAGATCGCCACTACCATAGACCACATAAGCGGCGGGCGGTTGGATATGGGGCTGGGCGCCGGTTGGTTCGAGACCGAGTACCGCATGTATGGCATACCGTTCCCCCCGCCTGCCCAGCGCATCCGCGAGCTGGACGAGGCCTGCCAGCTCATCAAATTGCTGTGGACCGAAGAGGTGGCTAACTTTCAGGGCAAATACTACACCCTCACCGACGCCCGCCATGAACCCAAACCCCTCCAGAAGCCCTATCCCCCCTTTGTCATAGGCGGCAGTGGCGAGCAGTTGACGCTGCGCGTGGTGGCCCGGCACGCCGATGTATACAATGTGCCGGGAGCCACGCCCGACAAGGTCGTCCAGAAGAACCGCGTGCTGGACGAGCACTGCGCGGCCATCGGGCGCGATCCGTCGAGCATACGTCGCTCGGTGCAGATATTCATGTCTTCGCCCGACGACGTGCCTGCCCTCACCGAGCGTATCGAGCAGTACCTGACCCTAGGCATAGATCATATCGTCATCGGCGTGCCCAATGAGTATCACACCGGTCTGGTCAGGAGGGTCGCGAACGAAGTAAGCCCACTGCTCAGGCAGGGGTGATCGGATCGGAGAGGAGAGGAGAGGAGAGGAGACCCACGATGCGCGGCGACCCCGTCTCAGGCCCCGAAACCAAAGATGCGCATCCCACATTTCACGCCGTAAACGGCCCACCGGTGGGTCGCGACACCGGCTCGCCCGGCATCGCATGGCGGCCCACCCGGCGCTACTTGCAACGCAGCAGGCTGGGTCGCTTCATGCGCCGCCACGGCATCGGGTCGGTGGACCAACTGGTGTGGCACTCGACGAGCGATGTGCAGTGGTTTTGGGACGCGGTGGTGCGCGATCTGGAGCTTGAGTGGTTCGAGCCGTACAGCCGGGTGCTGGACCTGTCGGGCGGGGTAGAGTGGCCGCGCTGGTTCGTGGGAGGGCGTTATAACCACGTGCACGACGCTGTGGATAAACAGGCGCGCCTTCGCCCACACGATATGGCACTCGTGTGGGAGGGCGAGGACGGGCAGGTGCGCACCCTGACCTTTGCCCAACTGTGCGTGGAGGTGAGCAGGGCAGCCAACGCGCTGAAGGCGCTGGGCATCAGTGTGGGCGACCGCGTCGGGGTGTTCATGCCTATGCTGCCGGAGACAGCCATCGCCGTCCTCGCCACAGCCAAGCGAGGGGCTATCTGCACCCCAATCTTCTCAGGCTTCGGCGGGGCAGCGGTGGCCGAACGCCTCGCGGACTGCGGAGCCAAACTGCTCATCACCGCCGACGGCTTTTACCGGTCGGGCCGGTGGGTGCCCATGAAGCAGGTGGCCGACGAGGCGGCGAGCGCCACCCCCGGCGTGGAGCACGTGCTGGTGGTGAGGCGGCCGAAGGGTGATGCCCAGCGGGCGGTGACGTGGACCGCCGGGCGCGATGTGTGGTGGCACGACTTCGTGCTCGCACAGCCCGGCGAATACCCGACAGAGCACACCGCCGCTGACGACCCGTACATGATCATCTACACGTCGGGCACCACAGGCAAACCCAAGGGGGTGGTGCACGTGCACGGCGGCTTCCCCATCAAGGCCGCGCAGGAGCTGGCCCACTGCTTCGACCTGCACCCCGGCGACAGGCTGTTCTGGCACAGCGATATCGGCTGGATGATGGGGCCGTGGGCCATCAGCGGAGCGCTCATGCTGGGGGCCACCTGCTTCTTGTACGAGGGGGCCATCTCCCACCCGAACCCCGGCAGGCTATGGTCCATGGTACAGCGGCACCACATTACCCATCTGGGCATCTCGCCTACGGCGGTGCGCTCGCTCATGGGCCACGGCGATGCGTGGGTGCGCGCCCACAACTTGAGCAGCCTGCTGGTGCTGGCCGGAGCGGGCGAGCCATGGGACCCGGCTTCATGGCGCTGGCTGTTCGAGGTGGCAGGTGGGGGCGAGCGCCCACTCATCAACTATTCGGGGGGCACCGAGGTAGCCGGGGCTATCCTCAGCTCCAACACCCTGCTGCCTATCAAGCCGTGCGCTTTCTCGGCACCCGCCCCCGGCATGGCCGCCGACGTGATTGACGAGCAGGGCAACCCCGTGCGGGGCGAATCGGGCGAGCTTGCCATACGGGGGCCGTGGCCGGGCATGACGCGCGGCTTCTGGGGCGACCCACAGCGCTACATCGAAACCTACTGGTCGCAAGTGCCCGACGTGTGGGTGCACGGCGATCGGGCGCAGATTGACGAGGACGGCTACTGGTACATACTGGGCCGCTCGGACGACACCATCAAGGTGGCGGGCAAGCGGCTCGGCCCCGCCGAGGTGGAGTCGGCGGCGGTGGGCCACCCTGCCGTCAGGGAGGCCGCGGCCATCGGCGTGCCCGACCCGCTCAAGGGCGAGGCTGTGGTGGTGTTTG
>DAOTTC010000060.1:0-8451 GCA_034437815.1 Chloroflexia bacterium
GGGTCGTTGTACCCACCGATGATGCCCCTGCAGTACAGGCACCTGATGTAGATGTAGAACGGGTTGAACTCGTCCACATCGGTGAAGGGCATTGGACATACCAGCGCTGTGGGTGTGGGGGTAGGTGTACGCGTTGGGGTAGGTGTATTGGTGGGGCAAGGTTGGGGTTGGCCCTGATCCACATACAGCCTATAACCCACTGGACAGGTCGTGCCGGCTATGCGCATATGGGCCACCACCACGTAAGTGGAATTGCCGGGCACTGTGAACGAATAGGTGACATTGGTGCCCAGCACGGCCTGATCGGCAAGGTAATTAGCCGTTATGTTGTTGGGGTCGAACGAGTTCAGATAGGCCACACTGAACATCGGCTGGTCGCAGGCCGAGGCGTCAAGCCTCACGGTGACACAGATGCTGGAACTGCTGGTGTTCTGGAATGTGTAAGCATCGTATCTGCGCGGGTTGGCGGTGTCCTGCGCGGCGGGTGTGGGCCGAGGGTTAGCGCAAGTAGGCGGCAACCCTTCGGTGCTGGCCACCAGACGGCCCCGCTGTTCAGGGTCGGTGTCGGTAATTGCGCCCACGATCGGTGCTGGTGGGCAGGGAGTGGGAGTGAACGTAGGCACGGGAGTGCCCGCAATTGTGGGCACCGGCGTCGGCGTGCCCACCCCCGTGCAATTGGGGAACCTGAACGAGCCAATGCGCGTGCGCCAGCCCACCAGACTGGTCGTTTGGTAGTACTCGTTCACGTACCAGAAGGTGCAGTCGTCCACTGGGTCGGTCACGAGGTGAGTGTAGTCACCCCAGCGATAGGCCGTGCCGGTCTGCGAGCCGGAGCCGTTGTACAGCACCGCCTCGCCCTGCGTCATCTGACCGGGTGGGTCGGTGACCAAGCGCCCCGTGTACCAGATAGAAGGATACTGGCTGCTGCTGGACACGCTATAACCGAGCGCGATGTTGCCCATCCGGTCCATGGCAATGCTGCCCATCCACCTGTGCAGGCCGTCTTCGGGCGCGAAGGTGTTCTGCTGGTATATGGTGGCCGCGGGACCCGGATTGCGCACTTCATACCAGCGGATGCCGGCTCTGCCGCGCTGCTCAGGTGGAAGGCCGGCCGCGTCCACCGTCTGCTGCATCACCAGTGACTGATGCGTGCCAAAGTTGCGATAGGCGAGGCGGAACAGGATGCCCGTGCCACCCGAGGTCAGACTGTCCAGCCCCACACTGGTATCGGGTTGAGGTATGCAGTTGCGGCTGTTGCACACAATGACGTCAACAGGGGCCACGTCTAGCCTGCGCACCTCTTGAAAAGTGCTGGCTCCCGGGTCGCCCCAGTTCACTCGGAACTCGCGGATGATTATCTGGTCGGTGCAGGGGAGAGGGAAGCACCACTCGTCGTCGGTGGTCACCACGAACCAGTTGGGAGAGCCGGGAGGAGGCAGAGCGGTCCCGTCCAGATCCGACGGCAGCCAGCGGTCCGATTCCAGCGTAGCCCCGTCAAGGTGGAAGTACACCATCCTCGCGTTGGGGTCACCCCGCAGCATCCTGTCGCGTTCCAGCGCATATGCTCCCAGACCGTCATACGTGGCGGCGGCCAAGAACTCACGCGTGGTCATATAGTATGCGTCGGGCCACACAGCGAGTTTCGGGTAGTCGGGGAACCGGGTATCAGGTGATTGAAAAGCGTAGCGATAGTACGTGCCGGTGGGGTCGCCCGACGTGGAAACGGCGACGCACTCGTAATACGGGCCGGTGTTGATATTGACCCAAGTGAATTGGCTCACCAGCCAGCGGTCCGCAAGCTGGTCGTACAGCACTATGGGGTCGCCCTGATTACCGGTTTCGCATGGCCCGCCAAAGCCGCTCCAGATGGTGTTGGCGTTCACGGGGCCGTATATGCTGTTGCCCTGCCTGTCGAATATCTGGATGCCCAGATTGACCATCTGCACGTAATGATTTGGACCTATCTCACCCGTTGGATCGGGTGGATATACTCCCCAGTAGTTGCGCATCCCATCGAAGGTAATTATGGGCGTGGGCATAGCGAGCGGGCCTACCAACTTCTGGATAGCGGTGTCCGATCCGCCGGAGCCTTTGCCGAAAGTTTTGCCCACATCGAGGTTCGATGGGTGTTCGCGCTCTGGCCCGTACGGCCCAAGCGTTCCGGGCAGGTCACGCAGCGCAGGCGACCTATCGCTCTTCAGCGCCTGAAGCACCACGGGCGGACCCGCCGACTTCGAGCCTTGCGCGGTATTGCCCTGTGCCGGAAGAGCCGCACCCGCAACCAGTGCCGCACTGCTTACCAGAGCAAGCGCGGCTACCAGCGAGACCACGCCAGTGAATAGATACACACGTCTCATAGCTTATGCTCCTTCCTGTTGCAATCACAATGTTAGCTTGAGAGGGTGCTCATGCCGGCCATGTCGGTATGCGCACACCTTGAACAGAGTGCCGCCAAGCGCCTGTAGCCAGCGAACTACACTGGTACGTCTGTTGGGTAGGTCGCCTCCTTCCTGCCGAACGGGGCCGCCGATAGACATGCAGCAATTCCCATACCATAGGTCGCCTTCAACTGCGATCACACGCCAACACCATTGATTGCCCAACGGCCACTCGCTCTGATAGAATGGCGCTATGCGCGCAACCGATACGCAAACGCCTGCTGCACCCGAAAGCGTTTCCCCAAGCCTTGATCTTGATGGTGAAAAGCGTAGGTGGACGAAGTTGGCCGGACAGTGGCGCTGGCTGCCACCGGTCACCGCGGCGTTAGGCGCTGTGGCAGTGGCTCTGGCCTCATACCGACACACAGGGTCGTTGGCCTTCCCCATTGACGACGCTTACATATACAGCAACTACGTGCTTTCGGCAGCTCAGGGCGAGCTATTCACCTACAACGCCGGCGAGCGCAGCGGCGGCATCACAGGGTTAGGTTGGTACGTGTTGTGCACGCTTGCCTACTGGTTGCTGTCCCCACTGCACAATTCGTCCGGTGTGCTCGCTCCGCCTGCGGTGCGCTTCGATGTGGAGCTAGCCCGGCAGGCAGGCCATCTATATCTGGCGGCCTACCTGCCCGCGGTGCTATGCCATGCCGCCACGGCACTCGGCGTTTGCAGACTGGCGGAGGTGGTGTTGCCGGCAAGGGACGATGGTTTGCATGCACGACGCGCCCGGCATATGCTGGCGCTGATCGCGGGCGTGGTGGCCGCCGGCGACCTAGGTTTGGTCTGGGGCACTATGTCGGGTTTAGAGGTGCCATTGGCCTGCGCTCTGGCAGTATGGGCTGTGCATGCGCTGGTTGTGGAAACCGGCAAAGGATCGCTACGCTGGAGCCTGTTGCTCGCCGGCCTGATGCCATGGGCGCGGCCAGAGCTGTTGCTGATCGCGCTTGCCGGGGTGTTGTGGCTGGTGATGCGTGCCGTTCGGGCGGCAGGCCGGGGGACCATGCCGTTGGCGCTACAGGAACTGCGCAACGCTCTGGTGTATGCCGCCGCATGCGCAGGGGGCACCATATTGCTGGGCCTCGCATACCTCGGTGGGTGGGGTAGGCCTTTGCCCAGCTCGTTCTACGCCAAGGTTGGTGGCCTGCGCTTGGGCGAGCGCATGCTGTCCGCGGTCAGGGAACTGATCATTGCCGGGCGTTATCTGCCGTTCGCCGCCGGAGGTCTGGCCGCCGCGGGGGGTCTGGCCGGCTGGCTGGGGTGGTTCCCGTGGGCACGAGGCAACAGGCGACGGCAATTGCAAGCCACCGCACTCCACCGGTCGGCGGCCCTGCTCCTGCTGATGGTCTGCACGGCTTATACTTTCGGCATCATGGCTACGCTACCATGGTTCGGACAGGAAGACCGGTACCTGCTGCCCATCCATCCGTTCATAATCGTGCTGATAACCCTGCTCGCATGGCACGTGCTTCCGCTGCCTGCCGGGCGGGCGGCCAATGCGCCACATGGTCGTCGGCCAGCGAGCATCGCGCCGTTGGTGGTGGTTGGGGTGGGGGTCGCTGCGATCGTAATCGGCAATTACTGGTGGGCCACGTGCAACTACGCGGTGCAAGTGCGCAACATAGCGGATGCCCATATTGCGCCCGCGCTATGGCTGGGCGCGCATGCTCCACGAGACGCAATCGTAGCCGCCGAGCCGATAGGAGCGGTCAAGACCTTCTCAGGTCGCCGCACCATAGATCTGGTGGGGTTAACCACGCCTGCCACGCTAGGCACGTATGGGGACTGGTCGCGTGCCGGAGAGGCGCTGCGAAAGGCGGGGGCGCGCTATTTGCTCTATTATCCCGATTGGTTCGGTCGGGCAGGCCCCCCGTCGTGGGCGGTGGAGCGGGTGCGCTTCACCATCCCGGACAACAAGATAGCGGGCGCGGGCGTCATCGCCATATACGAGTTGACATGGGACCAGCGCTAGACTCCGCGCCGTGGAACTCTTGAACTCTTGCCGAACACCCCCACCTTTCGGGACTTATCGGTGAGTGATCATGAAACTATAGTCCCATTGCCGCTGGGCCGTCATTGCCTTATAGTTAGCTGTGAGAACAAGGCCCAAGACCGAAAGGCATGGCTCTGGTTGTGACAGCAATATTCGTGGCGCTGGCGTTCACCCTTGGCACAGGGGCGGGCTTAATCGTCAATATAGTTGCAACGCGTCTGGCAGCGAATCGGCCGCTGTCCGGCAGGCTACGCTGCACTCGATCTCCCCACGTACTGCACATATGGCAGGCATTGCCCCTTGTCGGCTTCCTCGTCCAGCGGGGGCGCTGTGCGACCTGCGGGCGCACGTTGCCAATATCCTATCCGCTGATCGAGCTTACCAGTGGGACGGTGTTTGCCATCCTCTATGCGTTAGAGGGTTGGAGCCTGTCATTCGCGTTTTACGCAGCGTACGCGGCGATATTGTTGCTGGTGCTCATCATAGACTTACGCTACCGGGAGATATACCTGACGGTGATAGCGGTGGGGTCGGTCATCGCCTTAGTGGGAAGCGTGCTCTTACCGGGCGGTGGGCTATTCAATGCGCTGATTGGGGCAGTGGTAGCCGGCTCATTCTTCCTGTTGGCCTACTTGCTCGCTAGGCTGTTGTTCCGCCATATCGAAGAGCCGTTGGGTGCGGGCGACGTGTTTCTCGCGCTGATGATAGGGCTTATGCTAGGCTTCCCGAACGTGGTGGGGGCGCTGCTCATAGGCCCATTGCTCGCAGGGGCCGCGGCCATCGCCCTGCTTGTGTCAAGACGCAGCAAACTGGGCGACTTCATACCCTATGGGGTGGCCTTGTGTGTTGCGGCTATGCTCTTCCTGATCTCCCCCGCACCCTTCGCAGACGCGCTCAAACTGCATTCTCTGACCCGCATTGTGTCTGAGCTGTTCCACTAAACAGGGATTATCCCGAATCAAGTGCCAGCACCACATCAATGGCGCTAGTTGCCGGGAGCGCGGGTGGGCGGCCAGCCAACGTCGGAGCAAGGAAACGTAACTGCGGGCGAGCTGCCCGCGCTCCGCTGACGACTGGACTGACTCTTGGGGGAATTTCAGTCTACGGTCGGATTGACATTGGACTGCCGCGACCTTATAATAGTTCACACAATTACATAATAAGGCGATGAAGGAGAGGAGTAGGGTTCTCCTCTGACCGTACAGAGAATGGAGGTCACCGGCTGAGAGCCTCCCCGGCACGAGACCCGAACGTCGCTCCGGAGCCTGCAGGTGAACAGGCCGCAAACACCACAGGCGCGGCCTCTCAGCCTCGTACGGGAGCGCCCGTTACAGCGCATAACGAGGGCGACCATGGGGCACAGTGTATAGCGTAACCCGGGGTCGCCGAAGCAAGGTGGTACCACGGAAGGCTTCCCTTTCGTCCTTGGCGGGCGAAAGGGGTTTTTGTTTAACCGATTGAGCGGAACAACACAACACTGGTGGGCACGACAGGACATGAAATACATGCGGTTTAGCACAGTGAGCGAGTTCTACAGCAGAGCAGAGCCGTTTTTGCTCAGGCGCGAGGCCGAGCACAACCTGATGCTGGGCATCTGCACCATGCTCATGCACGACCCCGCCAGAGCACAGGAGCCGCCCTATCTTGCCACTGTAGAGCGGGACGGTGAGGTGGTGCTGGCCGCCCTGCGCACCCCGCCCCGCAGTCTAGTGCTCTCTTATGCCGCAGAGCCGGAAGCTGGGGACGTGCTGGCTGATCGTTTGCACGCCGAGGGTGAGGCCCTGCCCGGCGTGATAGGCTCGGTGCCCTTCAGCCGCGCCTTTACCGAGCGGTGGCACCGCATAAGCGGGCAGGCCTACAGGCTGGCGCTGGCCGAGCGCATATATCAGCTTGACAGGGTGAACCCCGTGGAAGGCGTGCCGGGGCGCATGCACAGGGCCAACGAGGGCCACAGGACGCTCCTGCTGGAGTGGCTGGCCGCGTTCAATGCGGAGGCTTTGGACGAGACCGACACTTCAGGCCTTGAGCGCATGGTAGACCGCTTCCTGAATGCCGATCCCCGGATACAGGGCATGTATATATGGGAGAACGAACAGGGCCGGCCCGTCTCCATGGCCGGGTACAGCAGGCCCACGCCCAACGGCATCTGCGTGTTGGCCGTGTACACGCCGCCTGAGCACCGCCGCAGGGGCTACGCCAGCGCCTGCGTGGCCGCCCTCAGCCAGTGGCTGTTGGAGGGCGGGCGCAAATACTGCTTCCTGTACACGGACCTCGCCAACCCCACATCCAACCACATCTATCAGCAGATAGGCTACAGGCCGGTGTGCGACGCGGAAGAGTACAGGTTCATAAACCCGGAGGCCGCTGGCGTCTCGCCCGCATGATGGGCCTGTACGGGCCCAAGCCCCGTAAAGAAAAGTATTAGACCGATAGGGTCTTACATCAAAGAGTGGAGGATATCGAGATGCAGGATACCATGATACAGGAGAATCAAGACAGCCCCATGACCATGGACAAAGCCTACAACCCGCACGCGGTGGAGGCCCGCTGGTACGACTGGTGGGAGGCTCAGGGCTATTTCACCCCTGACATAGACCCCAATAGAGAGCCGTACACCATCATCATGCCCCCGCCCAACGTGACCGGCGAACTGCACATCGGCCACGCCCTCACCAACGCCATCGAGGACATCCTGATCCGTTGGAAGAGGATGAGCGGTTACTCGACCCTCTACCTGCCGGGGGAGGACCACGCGGGCATCGCCGGCCAGAACGTAGTGGAGAAGGAGCTGGCTAAAGAGGGCCTCACCCGCCACGATCTGGGCCGCGAGAAGTTTCTGGAGCGCACATGGGACTGGATGAACCGCTACCGCCCGCGCATCCGCTACCAACTGCGCAGGCTGGGCGCGTCGTGCGACTGGACCCGCGAGCGCTTCACCATGGACCCCGGTCCGGCCAGAGCGGTGCGCGTGGCCTTCAAGCGCCTGTACGACAGGGGCCTGATCTACAGGGGAGAGCGCATCGTCAACTGGTGTCCGCGCTGTATGACCACCCTGTCTGACCTCGAAGTGGAGAACGAAGAGGAGCAGGGCTACCTATGGACCATTAAGTACCCGCTGGCCGACGACCCGCAGAAGGGCATCACCGTAGCCACCACCCGCCCCGAAACCATGTTGGGCGATACCGGCGTGGCCGTGCACCCCGATGATGCCCGCTGGCGGGACATGGTGGGCAAAACCGTGATACTGCCCATCCTGAACCGACCCATCCCCGTAATAGCCGACGAAGGGGTGGACCCGCAGTTCGGCACGGGCGCGGTGAAGGTCACCCCCGGCCACGACCCGCTAGACTTCGAGATAGGCCAGCGCCACAACCTGCCCATCATCAACATCCTCAATCTGGACGGCACCCTCAACGACAACGCTGGCCCCTATGCCGGCCAGAGCATAGAGCAGGCCCGCAAAGGCGTGGTGGAGCAGTTACAGCGCGAAGGCTACCTGCTCGGGGTGGAGCCGCACACCCATTCGGTGCCCCGGTGCGAGCGGTGCGGCACGGTGATCGAACCCATCGTGTCCGACCAGTGGTTCGTGAAGATGAAGCCCCTCGCCCAACCCGCTATCGAGGCCGTGCGCGACGGCAGGATACGCATCGTGCCTGAGCGCTTCGCAAAAGTGTACTTCCACTGGATGGAGAACGTGCGCGACTGGGCCATCTCGCGCCAGCTGTGGTGGGGCCACCGCATACCGGTGTGGTACTGCGCCAACGGCCACCGGTTCGCCTCGGCAGAGGAGCCAGACAAAGTGGTAGCGTGCGAGGTGTGCGGCAGTGCTCACATCCATCAGGACCCCGACGTGCTGGATACGTGGTTCTCATCGGGCCTGTGGCCCTTCAGCACGCTGGGCTGGCCCGACGACACGCCCGACTACAGATATTTCTACCCCACCTCGGTGATGGAGACCGGCTACGACATCCTGTTCTTCTGGGTGGCCCGCATGATCTTTCTGGGGCTGGAGATGACCGGCAA
>DAOTTC010000061.1:0-2524 GCA_034437815.1 Chloroflexia bacterium
ACGTGATAGAGCCTGCGGCGGGCGTGGACCGCACCTTCCTCACCTTCCTGCTGGACGCCTACCGCGAGGAGCCGGACAAAGAGGAGATCCGCGTGGTGCTGGGCTTCCACCCGGCCATCGCGCCCATCAAAGTGGCCGTACTGCCCCTGTCGCGCAAGCTGGCCGACGAGGCACGCAAGGTGTGGGCGCTGGTCAGGCCCCACTTCATGAGCCAGTACGACGACACCGGCTCGATCGGCAAGCGCTATCGCCGTCAGGATGAGATAGGCACGCCCCTGTGCGTGACCATTGACTTCCAGACTCTGGAAGACCATGCGGTGACCATTCGCGACCGCGACACCATGCAGCAGGTGCGCGTGCCCGTTGACGAGCTGGTGCCCCGGCTGAAGGAGATGCTGAACCTTGAGGGCTAGACCCCGGCGAAGGGACGAGACCGGGCATCACCCTCAGCCTTTCGCGCTGTAGAACCGGGCCACCCGGTGCGCCATATCAGCCACGCTGTCGCGCAGTTCCCCGGGTTCGAGCACTTCGGCGCCGGTGCCCAAGCCGAGGGCGGTGGCGCGGGCGGTCTCGAAGCTGTCGAAGGTCAGGGGCAGGGTAAGCCAGCCCTGTTCGTCGGGCGGGCCTGCCTGCTCTATGAGGGTGTATATGCCGTCCCCGAAGATCAGGGGCAGGGTAGGCAGAAAGTCGGGCGAGATGCGGAACAGCACGCGGTACTGCCTCATGCTGGCCTCAAAATCGGCGCACCATTTGGACCAGAAGCCCGGCAGGTCGAAGTCTTTCGGTCGCTCGAAGCGTTCATCGGTCAGTTCCGCCCACAGGATGCGCGACACGCGGAACACACGCAGGTCTCGCCGGGCGGCCTGCACTCTGGACACGTGGTAGAAGCGCGGCCTGTTCGCCGAATTGCCCACCAGATACCATATCGTGGCCTTGGCGACTAGACCGTAGGGGTCCACGTAGCGCTTGCTCTGAGCGCCGTCACTGCGCCGATAGGCGATGCGCACAGTGCGGTCCTGCCACACCGCTTCCTGAAGCAGGGGCAGGTAAGGCACCGGCTCGGCGGGACGAAACCACTGAGATGCGTCCACGTGGATGCGCTGGCGCACCCGCTCGACATCCTGCCTGCGGGCAGACGGCAGGGCGGCGAACAGCTTGAGCAGGGCCGCCTGCACCGCCTTGTCCAGCCC
This sequence comes from Chloroflexia bacterium, assembly GCA_034437815.1. Classification (GTDB taxonomy): domain Bacteria; phylum Chloroflexota; class Chloroflexia; order QHBQ01; family JADMIH01; genus JADMIH01. The sequence goes on from DAOTTC010000061.1 coordinate 1,191, forward strand.
CAGATCGGCCAGCGGGCCGGGCACGGTGGACAGGAACAGAGCGCGCGCCTCGGCCTCGCTCAGGCCGGTCAGGTCTGTGCGGTACTTTTCGGGCAGGAAACAGCCCCCGTTCGGCCCGCGCTCGGTGACCACCGGCACGCCCGCGGCGCTCAGCGCCTCAAGGTCGCGGTAGATGGTGCGCTCGGACACCTCTAGCTCTTCGGCCAGCTCCCGCGCGGTGGCCCGCCCACGCACCTGCAAAAGCATCAACACCGACAGCAAACGGTCTGCACGCACGGTCCGCCTCCCCATGGAAGGAGTAGGGCGAGAGCAAAGCCCCCCACCCCTCCCTTTCCCCCAATGCCTTGCATGAAGATGCACCAGACCTGCCTCTCGGCGGTCCCGGGTGGAAAATTCGCTCCATTATACCACCAATCATGACAGAGGATGTCATATAGGTTGTGCTATCATTACGGCATGGAATAGAACTTTTGTTCGCCGAATGGAGGTTGGAGCAGATGATAGTAAGTCTGGTTGGTGCGCTCGCCGGTGCCGGCACCGGTGAAACCTACAGAGGCGTGCGCCGCTCGAGCATCTCTCTTCGCTTCAGTCTGGCCCGCAGGCGGCGGGTGCTGGTGGTGCAGTTGGTGAGCATGCCCGCAGAAGAGGACGATGCCGCAAGCGGGGCGGTCAACCCAACGCGCAATACGGGCTGCCAGCCTTCGCCCGGCTTCATGGTTGAAGAGTTCATCGTATCGCAGGCCTTCCGGCGGGGGCTGTGACCCCACCACCGGGGTAATGAAGCAAGGGGAGGGCCTTGCCCTGTGCCTGCCCTGCTGCTCGCGACTGCTATATAATGGCTCGGTCAAAGGCAAAAAGCAGACAGGAGGATAGAAAACATGGCGGAAGGAAACTTTACCCTCGGCACCTTCTACGAAAACTGGAAGCTGTATCAGGACCGCCTGAAAGAAGCCATTGCCCCACTTACCGACGAGCAGTTGGCCCTGCGAGCCGCCCCCGGCCTGCGCTCCATTGGAGAGCTTGCCGCGCACATCATCGGCACGCGGATCGGATGGTTCGCCTACGTCTTGCTCGAAGACCCCGGCGAGGTGGGGACGGTGCGCTGGGACAAGCCGGGCGCTCCCGTGCGGTCAGCCGCAGAACTGGTGCGCGGACTCGATCTCACATGGCAGATGATAGCCGATCGGCTGGAGCGGTGGAGCGATGCCGACATGGAGCAGACGTTCACCGACGACTGGGACGGCGAGGAAGTGCATTTGTCGCGCGCATGGATCATCTGGCACCTGCTTGAGCACGACCTCCACCACGGCGGCGAGCTATCGCTGACGCTGGGG
>DAOTTC010000062.1:0-5241 GCA_034437815.1 Chloroflexia bacterium
GCGCCAGAGCTTCACGCAGGTGGAAGGGCAGGAGCGGGTGCTCAACATACGCTGGGAGACGGCCATACGCGCCGGCGGGCCGGGGCCGTCGTTCGGGCCGGGCGGCATGTCCAACAACTGATGAATTGAATGATGACACCCACAGCCTGTAACGCAACAATAACCATATGGAAGAGAACCGCATACAGGCCATAGGCGAAGAACTGCTGAAGATACTGGAAGCCAAGAACGCGGCGCGCGAGCTGGCGTTGGCTAACAGCCGCACCACCATCCGCCACTGCGCCCATTCCATACGCGCCTCGCACCGGGGGGAGCTGGACACGGCCCGCGAACTGCTCAGGGCGGCGGGGGAGTTGGTGACCGCCACGCAGAACGAACTGCTGTCTTTACAGCCTGACATCTACTGGGCGGGATACGTGCAGGACGCGCAGAAAGAGTACGCCGAGGCCAGCATCGTGTATGCGGTCATCGCGGGCGAGCCGGTGCCCTCGGCATCTGACCTGCATGTAGAGCCAGCGGCTTACCTCAACGGGCTGGGCGAGGCCGCGGGCGAGATGCGCCGCTATGTGCTGGACCGCATCCGGCACGGCGAGGTCGAGCGGTGTGAGCAGGTGTTGAGCGTAATGGAGGATATATATTCGCTGTTGGTGACGGTGGATTTTCCCGATGCCATCACCGATGGGCTGAGGCGCACCACCGACATGGTGCGCGGCGTGCTGGAGCGCACCCGCGGCGACGTGACCTTCGCCATCCAGCAGAGGCAGTTGACGCAGGCGCTGGAGCAGGCGGGCGTGCAGGTCAGGCCGCCGCATGAGGCTTAGATGGGGCACATATTCTCAGTGGGTGCAGGGGCACTCCCCTGACGGCGGGTACCCTTCGGGTGCGAGGGTGTCTCCGGGTTCTCTTGGGTAACCGGCATGAGAAGCAGTAGAAACATAAGAAGCCATGACGAAACCGGGCGGGTGATCAGAGCCAGCGAGATAGGCGAGTACAGCTACTGCTCGCGGGCGTGGTGGTACAGACACGTGCTGAAGGTGTCGCCTGAGGGCAGCGGTAAATCGGGCAGGTTGGCGGCGGGGCGCCGGGCGCACGCGCGGCACGGGCGGCTGGTGGCCACCGCTGTAGCTCTGCGCTCGCTGGGCATGTATCTGGCCCTGTGCGGCCTGTTGCTGTTGGCGCTGATGCTGGCGCTGAACCTCTTACGTTAGCCGGGGTTTAGGGGGTTCAGCAGGGGCAGAGGGGCATGCCGGAGCGCGGGCGGGAGGCCCGCAAACAACACGGTACTGAGTGGGCACGTGGATGCGGGCAGGATACCCACGCTCTATAGACCCGCATCCTGCTCCATATTTTTCGGCTTGTTGAATTCTGAAAAGCAAGGGGGAGAGGACTACCATGGGCAGAATAGCTTTCGTGACCGACAGCACAGCGGGCATGCCCGAAGAGCAGAAACACAGGCACAAAATCGAGATAGTGCCCCTGCAGGTGATATTCGGCACCGAGGTGTTCCGGGACGGGGTGGACCTCACGCAGGCCGAGTTCTTCCGGCGGCTCAGGAGCGCCAAGACCCTGCCTACCACCTCCCAGCCTACTGTGGCCGACTTCGAGCAGACCTACAGCAAACTGCTGGACGACCCTGATGTGGACAGCATAATTTCGGTGCACATTTCCTCCAAATTGAGCGGCACCTATAGCGAGGCGACGCAGGTGGCCGAGCGCCTGATGGCCGAGCGGGGTGGGGACAAGAGCAAGAAGATAAGCGTGATTGACAGCCAGAGCGTATACATGGGCTGTGGGCTGATGGTGATCAACGGGGCGCGGGCCGCCGAGGCCGGCAAGGGCCACGACGAGGTGGTGAAGCTCATCGAGGGCATGCGGCCACATGTGCGGATACTGGTGCTGATAGACACGCTGGAATATTTGCAGAGGGGCGGACGGATCGGGGGAGCACAGGCGTTCATCGGCGGCCTGCTGAACGTCAAGCCCATCTTGCAGGTGAAAGACGGGCAGGTGGAGCCTTTGGAGCGGGTGCGCACCCGGCGCAGGGCCATGGAGCGGCTGGTGGAGATAGCGGCAGAGGCGGTGGGCAGGCGGCCCGTGCAGGTGGCAGTGGGCCACGGCGAAGCCGAGGAAGACGCAAAGGTGCTGTCGCAGATGATACGCGACAGGCTGAACGTGGCCGAGGAGTTCACCAGTGACCTTGGCCCGGTGATAGCCACACACACCGGTCCGGGCGTGCTGGGCTTCGTGTACTACCCGCTGGAGGGGTGAACGAAGCAAGGAAACGAGTCTATCAGGTCATGTAACGTGAAGTTATACGGACGCTCGCCCTGTAAGGCCCTGCGAGCGTCCGTATAACTATCGAATAATCGGTGCCGGGTCAGGGCATTACAAAGCGGAAAGTCCACGAAACACCCTCAGGCCTGACGGGCGTCCATGCAGGGCCTGTGCCTGATGGCGTGGGTGAACCGGGGGAAGGTAATACCGTCAACTCCCACTGACCGTGCACATCAAGGAGCGAATCTCCAGAAACATATTCCCACGTACTGTCTGCTGTCCACTTCAGGGGTATAGACTGACCATCCGGTGGGTGTAGCTGGAGAACGGAGTTGCCTGCTTTCAAACGCACATCGGCATTGGGGCCGGCGCCCCTTAACAGCACTCGTGTGCCGGTCGGCGAGGTGACCACCCGTTCGAGAGTGGCGACCATGCCATTTGACCACACAGTCTGGTTAACATCTGCCACACGACCTCGTTCCAGCGGGATGGTCAGGTCGAAAGTGAATGGGCCGTGCACCACGATGTTCCTGAATTCTGCACTGCCAACACGCTCATAGGCTGATAACTCGCCAATAGTAAGCTTCATATTCAACTGCGCCGGTAGGTTGTGAATGCCCGCGATACCCGGACCATCGTACACCAGAAGATATGGGGCTGTGCCATTCTGCGTTGCACCCTGCTCGCCTCCCATGCCTCCGTTATATTGCCTGCCCTCGCTGTCTGTGAGCACAGGAGATGTGCCTATAGCCCTCTCTCCCGTCTCTCGATAATCGCCCCACGGTATTATGTGGTTGAAGGTGCGATCGGAAGGACCGCTTACCACTAGGCCGATCACTATCTGGTTGGGGTCTGCATATACGCGCTTCACAGCTACAGTGAAACCGTTGACCGTGCGGGCGATATTGACCTCTTGGCCGAGCCGGTCCCTGATTATAGCGCCCGTGCCAGTATGCACTTCGAACAGGCGCTCCAGAGCTGGCAAGATTCCATAGCCAGCCCCGGCCAGCACCAACAGTACTGCCACCAGCACGCCCACCATGCCGGGGCGCCGGAACGGGCGAGCAGGAACTATCAATCTCTGTATCCGGTTCAACAGTGAAGCACTCCTGTTGCTGCGAGTGCGAGGGGTGGTTTCACCGGCGGTACTACGCATACGGAGTATCTGCTCAAAAGACTCGGTCATTGACGCCGCAATATGCGGGGATGGTTGCAGATCTGCGAAGGCTGTATCCAGATCGCCAACAAGCTTTATCATGCCCGGTTGTGGATTGTCCTCCAGCAAGTCCGCATACTTGCCGGTCAGTTCATCAATATGGCGTTGGTTTTTCATCGCTGATTTCCTCCTTGAGGTACTCTTCTCTGAGATGATGCAGAAGTCGGCTGAGCTGTTTATGGGTGGCGGCTTTGCTCTTTCCCGTCACCACAGATATTTCGCTTATGGTTAACCCGGCGGCAAAGCGCAATGCCAGCAGTTCCAGCTTATCCATGGGCAGTGTGCCCAGCAGTTGGCGCAGGCGAGACATGTCTTCTTTGCGCAGTAGCGCAGTTTCAGGATCAAAAGCATCAACACCATGTCTACTGCTTCTGATAACTCCACTGCCATCATCGCAAACGGCAGTTTGCCATAGTGGGGCTACATCATTCTGCGTACTCTGGCTGAGGGTAGTCTTACGGCGCCGCCGGGCGTCTACCGCTATATTGCGTGCTATCCTGAACAGCCATGCCGCGAATGGTAAGCCCCGCTCCCTGTATTCGGGAAGCGCATCCAGCGCCTGCACGAAGACCTGTTGTGTCAGGTCGGCAGCTTCTTCGTCAGTGATCGAGCGTGCTCGCAGGTAGCTGTATATGCGTGGCATGTAGCGCCTGTACAACTCGCCAAAAGCTGCGGTATCGGCCTGAGCCGCCCTGACAAGCTCAGCCTCGTTATATGCATCTGTGTGGCTGGCTGAAACCTCTTGCAAGCAGAGGCTGAATAGAATAAGCATCTCATACCCCTTACGATGTTGCAGTCATGACTTGTATTCGCTATGACCTTCTGGTCTTGCAGAGGCGGATGAGGGGGATATCGTATCCACCTCTGCACTGGAATCTATGGCCGGTTTCTCGCCCCTGAAAGGATAGGTTTGCCGGGTGCGCTCAGGTTTGACAATATTGACCACGTCTGATCGCTCATAACACAGTGTGTTCAAGCCCACCCGGATATAGCTTCTCATAGTGTTACAACCTCCTCAGGTGTGTTGTAGTTGTCGGGTCTGGCGTTGTGGCCAATCAACCCCCTGACATCGCGATGCTATTAACAGAAACGCAGCAGTGTTTGAAATTAGACATCCTGCCAGAACGGAATCATGCTTCTGGCTGTCTTTGTTTGATGGCACATTAGGTGCTGTAACCTCTGATAAATGGTTCGGGGGCACGGGGCCTTCTCATGCACCGGTGTTGCAGTCACGTCATATTTCCGGCGGAAGCCCCGAACAGCACAACCGTGAAAGCCCTTTGACCCTTTATAGTGAATCGGATAGGGTATATAATAGTGGATGGACCCTCGAAGTCCTACCGGAGCATATGGAGGACATTATAGTGACAGCACAAACACCAACAGGCACTCAGCAGAAGCAAACCGCCCGATATTACGGCATGACCATTGACCAGCTGTGCATCAACACCATCCGCACCCTCTCGATGGACGCGGTGCAGAAGGCCAATTCGGGCCACCCGGGCACGCCCATGGCCATGGCCCCGCTGGCCTACCTGCTGTACACCGAGGTGATGCGCCACAACCCTAAAGACCCCCACTGGGACAACCGCGACCGCTTCATCCTGTCGGCGGGGCACGCCTCGATGCTTCTGTATTCCAGCCTGTACCTCACCGGCTACGACCTGAGTCTGGACGACTTGCAGTGCTTCCGCCAGTGGGGTTCGCCCACGCCCGGCCACCCCGAATACGGCCATACGCCCGGCGTGGAG
>DAOTTC010000063.1:0-10373 GCA_034437815.1 Chloroflexia bacterium
GGAAGTGATGCTGGTGCCTATGGCCCTGATCATAGGCATATGGGGTTCGGCCAACCGCGTGTACGCCGCCGTGAAGTTCTTCCTGTACACGCTGGCTGGTTCCCTGTTGATGTTGGTGGCCATCATCGTGGAATACCTGCAACACGGCACGTTGAACATACTCCAGCTCATGCAGGACGGGCCTAAGGACCCGGTGAGCATGCAGAACTGGGTGTTCTTGGCGTTCGCGGCGGCCTTCGCCATCAAGGTGCCCATGTGGCCGTTCCACACGTGGCTCCCCGACGCGCACGTGGAGGCGCCCACCGCCGGCTCCATTATTCTGGCCGGGGTACTGCTGAAGATGGGCGGCTATGGCTTCATCCGGTTCGCCCTGCCCATCACCCCGGCGGGTGCGGCCACCTTCGCCCAGCTGATGGTGGCCCTGTCGGTGATAGCGGTCATATACGGGGCGCTGGTGTCGCTGGTACAGCCCGACCTGAAGAAGCTGATCGCCTACTCGTCGGTGAGCCACATGGGCTTCGTGACGCTGGGGCTGTTCACTGCGGTATGGCTCAACCAACTCGGCCTAACCGACGCCACGCAGGGTATCGACGGGGCGGTGATCGTGATGCTGTCGCACGGGGTGCTCACAGGAGGGCTGTTCCTGTGCGTGGGCGTGATATACAACAGACTGCACAGCCGCCTGATCGCCGACATGGGTGGCCTCACCAAGCCCATGCCCATCTTCGCTACGCTGTTTATGATACTGGTGCTCGGTTCGGTGGGCCTGCCGGGGTTGAGCGGCTTCATAGGCGAGTTCCTGACCATGCTGGCCGCCTTCCGTGGCGACTGGCTGGTGGGGGCCATCACTGCGTTTGTGGTTATACTGGCCGCGTGGTACCTGCTGTGGATGTTCCAGCGGGTGATGTTCGGGCGCACCATACCGGAGGCGCTGGGCGCACACGGCCACAAGCCTTTCCCGGATGTGGACTGGGCCGAGGGCACATCTCTGGTGGTGCTGTGCGCCTTCAGCATATTGATGGGCGTGTTCCCCGGCCCCATCCTTGAGATGATCCACCCCACTACGCAGGAACTGCTCAACACGGTGGTGGCGCAGATGCCGAGGGTGGTGTCGCTGTCGGAGATGCTGTTCAAATAGCAATCGGAGTGGGCTGACAGGCTCGCTAACAGGCGGTGGTGATAATGGTAAACATGGCCCTTCCGGTTTCGGCGCGGCGTAGATTGTTCACAACAGAAGAATACGAGCAGATGATCCGGGCCGGCATCCTCAGGGAGGATGATCGGGTAGAACTGCTGAGAGGGGAGATACTGGAGATGGCCCCCATAGGCCTGCGCCACTCGGCATGCGTGTCGCGGTTGAGCAAACTGCTGGAGAGGACTGTGGGCGAGCGGGCAATCGTCTGGGTGCAAAATCCTGTGCTATTGCCCGACCACTCCATGCCACAGCCGGACGTGACCCTGCTCAGGTGGCGTGATGATTTCTACGCCCGGAGCCGACCCATTCCGCAGGACGTGCTTCTGCTGGTGGAAGTGGCCGATACTTCCCTTGTGCTGGACCGCACGGCCAAAGTGCCGCTCTACGCGCAGGCGGGCATACCGGAGATGTGGCTGGTCAACCTCATCGAGGACACAATCGAGGTGTATCGCCAGCCGCAGGGCCAGCAGTATGCTCGGGTTTCGACCGTGGGCAGAGGGCAGAGCCTTGCCTTTGCGCTCCCCGGCATGCCGGAGGTCTCACTGCGGGTTGACGATATACTGGGCACCAATGGGTAAGAAACAGAGATCTGGAGCTAGGTTGGATCGGGGCCTTAAAGTGGGGAGCGCGGGCATCCCACCCGCATAAATATCGGTTCCCTTGCCCCGATGCGGACGGAACGCCCGCGCTCCATGTTCATGTTGCAGTTGCGAAGAAGGAGAGGATATGCCGACGGTAAGCATAGACTACAGCGCGCTCAACCCCGACCTGATGGTGATACTACCAGAGTTGATAGTAACAGCGTTTGCGGTGGTCATAATCTTCACCGACTTGTTCGTGCGGGGCAGGCGAAACAAGGATGTGGTGCTGGCGGGGGTGAGCATCACGGGTTACGTTTTAGCCTTTATCGCCTGCCTGTACTTCTTTGCTCCGGGTGGTCCGGGCCTGAATACCGAAGCCTTCGGGCGCACGGTGGTCATGGACAACCTTGGCCTGTTCCTGAGGATGCTGTCGCTGGGCACGGCTATCATCGCGGTGTTCATGTCCACCCAGTTCATACGGGAGCGCGGCATGGCGGTCGGTGAATACTATGCCGTGCTGGCGCTGGCCACCGTGGGCATGATGCTCACGGCGGCCTCGGTGGACCTGACCACGCTGTTCGTAGGCATCGAGCTGATGTCCATAGCGGTGTACATCCTGACCGGCTTCGCCCGCACCGATAAGCTGTCTAACGAGGCGGCGCTCAAATACTTTTTGCTGGGCATATTCTCCACGGCCATACTGGTGTACGGCATGGCGTGGCTGTACGGGGCCACGGGCAACACCAACCTGCGAGAGATAGGCAAAGTGGTGGCCGCCATCGGCACCTCCGGGGGCGGGGTGGCTAACAGCGGCTGGTTGATGCTGGCCATGCTGTTGCTGTTGGCTGGGTTGGGCTTCAAGATAGCCGCTGTGCCCTTCCACATGTGGACGCCCGACGCCTATCAGGGCGCGCCCACGCCGGTCACGGCCTTCATGTCGGTGGGACCCAAGGCCGCGGGCTTTGCCGCCACCATCCGCATCATGGTAGAGGCCCTCGGCCCTGCATGGCAGACTTGGGTGCCCATCGTCGTGGTGATAAGCATACTGACCATGACGCTGGGCAATGTGGTGGCTGTGGTACAGCGCTCGGTGAAGCGCATGCTGGCCTACTCGTCCATCGCGCACACCGGCTACATACTGGTGGGGTTGGCCGCGTATCAGCACGCGAGCGGGGGTGCCGCTTCTGCCCAGCAGGCTCAGGCCATATCCTCGATACTGTTCTACCTGTTCTCTTATATGTTCATGAACATGGGGGCGTTCGGCGTGGTGGTGTGGTTGCAGAGACAGGGGGGCACCGATTTCGTGGAGAACTTCCGGGGGCTGTCGTCGTGGGCGCCCGGCCCGGCGGCGTTGATGATGCTGTTCCTGCTGTCGCTGACGGGCATACCGCCCACCATCGGCTTCCTCGGCAAATACTACGTGTTCGTGGCCGCGGTCAACGCCGGGTTGGCGTGGCTGGCGGTGATAGCGGTGCTCAACAGCGCGGTGGCCGCCTTCTACTACCTGCGCATCATCTGGTACATGTACTTCGAAGAGCCGCGTGCCGTACGCGCTCCACGCCCGTCGCCCGCCCTGCAATGGACGCTGGCGGCCTCGGCGGCGGCCATCATCCTGTTCTTCATCCTGTCGTGGCCCATACTGGACGCGGCCCGCAGTTCCATGCCCACTGTGGTGACGGCGCTGGTGGGCATCGGCGCGGGGGGCAGATGAGCCTGATACCGCTTGTGTGTAGAAAGACCCTAAAATCGCGTAGGGGCACCCACAAGGGGTGCCCTTATGTTTGGTATAGCCCTCCCCTTGTGGGAGAGGGGCCGGGGGTGAACCGGTAATTATTGTGGAAAACCTTGTTTGGAGTCACCCGGCACTGTACTATATATAGTATAGGCGTTCTATAGACTCTCGCATTGACCGGCAATACGTGGCATGGCGTGGCGGGAATTGGGGGATACTCCCCTGAGATGGATATACTATGGGTGGAGGTGTTCCCCAGTCCTCATTTGCTCCCTCACCCCCCGCTCCTCTCCCCTTGTGGGAGAAGGGAGTTATGCAGCTGCTGTGTTGCCCCCTCTCACGCGGGGGTACACATTCATAGACTTCCTGATGGATGGGGGCGAGGGAAAGATGCGGTGACGAAAGTCTCGCATTGGTGAATCAACAAGTATAACTGTGGAAGGGGGCCGGTTATGCCTTTCAACGCGGTAGAGGTTGCCAGACAGATAGAAGAGAGCAGGCCCGGTGCCCGCCTGCGGGACAACGAGCGGCTCAACGCTTTGGAGCATGCCACGCGCGTATACGCGCAGGTGGACCCACAGGAATGGGATCGCCGCGTGCGAAGTGCCACCCTACGCCGATGGGCCGGCGTGCCCATCTCGCCATTGCGTGCCCTTTCTGAGCATAGGCCCTCACGGCCAGACTACTGCGTGGTAGCCACCGACTCCTCTTTCATCCCGCCCGACAAGCATCGTGGGTCATACTGCCACCTGATCAACGTGGGCCGGGTGATGATACGCTACGGGGACCAACCCTCTGCTGAACTGGATAGCATCCCGCGGCACTCGGCCGAGCCCCTGTCCGATGATGACGAGGCGGGGGCGGGCAGGATACTTCAAGCTCACTGTGCCCTGCAAGAACTACAACATCTATACACACTGGCCCATACGTACAAAGCCGACGTGGCGCTGGTGGACGGCTCGCTCATGCAGCTGGTGTTGGTGCTGTCCAAAGAGCCGGTGGTGGCCCAGTTGATGAGCGAGTACTTCCATACCCTCGCGGCGTTTCGGGATATCGGCGTGCCGGTGGTGGGTTACATCAGCCGCCCCGAGAGCGAGATGGTGCTGAGAGCCTTGCGCATGCTGGAATGCGACCAACCCGTGCCGTGCGAAAAGCGCCCCGCCCAGCCATGTGGCTGTCGTCCGTTGTGGGGCGTCAACGACGCCGACCTGTTTGGCGCAGTGCTGACCACCGAGGGCCACTGCTCTCCGCTGTTTGAGCCGGTGTTCTCGTATCTGGTAGGCGAGAACGTGCCGGGCTTCAAACAACTGGTGTTTACATACATCGCAACCCGCTACGAAGTGGTGCGGCTGGAACTGCCAGCGTGGGTGTGGCAGGAAGATCTGCTGGACCGCACTCTATCCATAATCCTACATCAATGCCTGCTGGGTCGGGGGTACCCACACTCGCTGATGCGCGCCCACGAATATGCGGTGTTGCACGGCACCGACCGCGAGAGGTATCATTTCATGCTAGAACGTGCCGGTCTGATGCGCTCGCCTACCGAGAAGGCCCACGGCAAGCGGGTTGCCGGCCAGAGCATATGAAACGATGAGGTGACGATATGAGCGATGCAGCCCCTGAGCAAGCCCACGGGCAGGCCGGACCCGCAGTGCCCGCAGTGCCCGTAGAAGCGCCCACAAGCACGGAGCAAGCCGCGCAGCGCCAACAGCTTGGCGAGGTCATCAGAGCGTCGCACAGCGCTTTTACTGTGGAGACCTACGAACTGCACAGTACGCCGCCGCTGGGCGCGTTGGTGGTGGCGCAGGATGTGTTAGGCGTGGTCTGCTCGGCCCAGACAGAGAGCCTCACCCCCATATCGGCTCTGGGCAGTCCGGAAGATGAAGACGGTGGCGTGTACACGATATACCCAGACCTCCAGCGCATCCTGCGCTCACAGTTCGACGCGCTGGTGGTAGGGTGCTACCTGCGCTTTGACGGACTGGTGCGTGGGCCGGTATACGCCTATCCCGAATGCCCGCCCCGCGTGCACTACAAGTGCTGGCTGGCCTCGAACGCCGAGCTTGTGGAATTCACATCCCGCCCGGACTACTTGCGTCTGCTTCTGTGCTCCGCCGAATCCGCCAACGTGGATCAAGTGATCATTCATTTGGTGCTCAAGGCCTTCAGGGCCAGAGACCGGGATCGGGACTGGCTGTTCAGCACGGCTGAGTATCTGGGCCGCCAGTTGAAAGGCGACTATGATCGTCTTCTGGCCCTGCTCAAGACGCTGGACGCACTCACCCAATCCGCCCCACAGTCACAGCCCGGCATCGCCGACTCGATAGGCACGGTCAAATATTGATGGTTCAGCAGTTAGGGATTAGCGGTTAGCATAGCATAAAGGCGGTCCCTGTGCTCGCCCACCACAAGGGCAGGGCACCTCGCATGCAAGAAGAGAGGGTATAAGCAGAGAGGTAGGCCGGATATGGAACCCAGCGATGGCACCAATAGCGGTCTGATGGCCCAGATAATCGCCCGTGGCACAGCCGGGCCCGGCAATGGGTCAGGTGCAAATCCCGATAATGTCGGTCGCAGCCTGCTGGGGCAGGTCACTACCGCCGACACCGAGCGGGGGGTTACGGTGCACTTGCATCGCGGCCAACCGGTGGAACTGCTCCGTCAGGGTCAGTTCGTGGTGGTAGAAGGCGACTATGTGCGCTTCTTCGGCAGCATCACCTCGTTTCGCCTCGCTACCACCGACCCGTCGGTGAGCATGGACCCGCCCGACACCGACTCGCCGCTCATCAAAACCGTGCTCTCCCGCTCCACCACCTATGCGGAATGCAATGTGCGGCTGGCGCTGGAGCTATCGCCGCAGGGGGCGATCCGCCCAGCTCGTACCATACCCGGCCCGTTCAGTCAGGCCTACGCCGCCGGTCGGCAGGACTACCAGACGGTGTTCGGCGCCGAGGACGAGCACCACTTCTTCATGGGCTTCCCACGCGAGCTGGACGAAGCAGTGGCCGCCAATGCCCCTATTTGCATAGACCTGAGCAAATTTGTGGAGCGCTCCAATGGCATCTTCGGGCGGTCGGGCACGGGCAAAAGCATGCTGGCTCGTCTGCTGTTGTGCGGTCTCATTAAGTCCAACGCCTGTGTGAACCTGATATTCGACATGCATTCCGAATACGCCACCGAGAAGGAGCTTGAGCCGCGCGGCACGGGCAAATTCGCCAAGGGCCTGCGCGACCTGTTCGGCAAGTCCCGCGTGGCCCTGTACACCATGGACGAAGACGATAGCCGCAAACGCGGGGGCGTGGACGGCGCCATACGCATCCCGCTGGCCGATATCACCATAGAAGACATAGAGGCATTGGCCGACGAATTGCGCATGCCCGGCGAGTCGGCCATGATAATCACCGCCCGACAGGCCGCGCGCAAGCTGGGCAGGGGCTGGATCGAGCAGTTGATAGACATGACCCCCAAACAGATGCAGGAATACTGCGAGCAGACCGGGGCTAATCAGGGGTCGGTGGAGGCCCTCAGACGCAGGCTGGAGACCATAGCTGATCTGGGCTTCGTGGTGCGCTCAACGCAGGCCAAAGGCACGGGCATAGAGGGGATGATCGAGGCGCTCAAGTCAGGCCGCCACGTCATCCTCATGTTCGGCCAGTATCGCAGTGCACTGGCCTATATGCTGGTGGCCAACATCCTCACCAAGCGCATACACGACGAATGGGTCAAGTGGTCTGAGCGCTATGAGCAAGACCGCGAAGGCACGCCCGCCCCCAAGCCGCTGATGATCACCATCGAAGAGGCGCACAAGTTTCTGGGCCGCGACAACGCCACGATATTCGGCACCATCGCCCGCGAGATGCGTAAGTATCTGGTTACCTTGATGGTAATTGACCAACGCCCATCGGGCATAGACGACGAGGTAATGAGCCAGATAGGCACACGCATCACCGCACTGCTCAACGATGAGCGAGATATTGATGCCGTGTTCACCGGCATACGCGGGGGTAGCCAACTTAAATCCCTGCTCACCACTCTGGACAGCAAACAAGAGGTCATGGTCATGGGCCACGCTGTGCCCATGGAGGTGGTGATGAGAGTGCGTTCGTTCGACGCTGAATTCTACAGGAGCTTACAGTCCGGCAGTTCGCCGGTGGCCCGCAGCGTGGGCGAGAACCTCGTCAAGTCCGACAGAGCCAGAACCTCACTGCAAGACCTGTGGCCCGACGAATAAAGTCAGTGTCGGGGTCGGGGTGGACCTTGAGTCTTGTTACACCGGGAGCGCGGGTGTCTCGCCCGCATATCAACCCCCGATTTACGGAGAGCGCAGGCAGGAGGAAGTTCGTGCTACTAAGTGGACCTCAATTCCTCCTGCTACTCCCCTTCCACAACATGAACGGATGTGGAAAACTTGCGGCTCATCCCATTGACTCCGGCCCGGAATGGGTGTATATTGTAGATGCTTCGATGTTATCGGTTCGCCGATAATGTCGGAGTAGCAGAAGCCCGGATGGTCCGAAAGGATCGTCTGGGTTTTCTGCTTTTGCTTCCTTGGGCCTCTTCTGCCGTCTTGCTTCTTTGGAAACCCACCACTGCGTAGGAGCCGTCTGCGGTGCCCTGTGCCATACCGAGGTCCGGTCGAGCCTCGGCGGCGGGCACGCCCTCTTGCCGATCGGCAGCCCAGCCCATGGCTTGCAGGAACGCGTCTACCACCACCGGGTCCCACTGGGTGCCCCGGCCTTCGCGCAGGATGGCCAGCGCCGTTTGTGGGGGAATGGCGCTGCGGTAAGGGCGGTCCGAAGTCATGGCATCGTAGCCGTCGGCCACAGCGATAACCCGCGCCCCGAACGGTATATCGGTGCCGCGCAGGCCGTGTGGGTATCCCTTGCCATCCCAGCGCTCGTGGTGGTGACGCACAATGTCTACCCCGCGCCGAAAGTTGATATGGCGGGCCAGCAGGTCGGCTCCACGGTCGGGGTGGGTCTGCATCAGGGCTTCCTCTTCGGCAGTCAGGCGGTCGGGCTTGTTGAGGATACTGTCGGGTATGCCGATCTTGCCGATGTCGTGCACACGAGCGGCGGCCACCACCAATTCGGCCTCCGGACCGCGTATGCCCATGGCCTGAAGCGTGTCCGCTGCAAGCTTCGCAACCCGCCGTGAATGCCCACCCGTATACGGGTCGCGCAGGTCCACAGCATCGGCCATGCTCTCCAGCATGGCGAAGGTGCTATGCTGAATCTCTTTGATGGTTTTGAAGGCCCTGTACACCAGCACCGCGGGCAGTACCAACAGCACCAAAGCCCAGTATTCGACCGAGGCCGCCAGCGCCCCCAGCAACCCGAACAAATACTGCGCACTCTCAATAGGGGCAGAGTCCCGGCCATTGGTGATAGCCACCTTCAAAGGGCGCTCCCCGCTCATGGGTGAGATCACCAGCGGGCATGTCAGACAGTCCCCCACCCACAGCACAAGGGCAACCCCGGCGAAAGTCAGCGAGGTGCCGCCCTCATACGCCTGCGCGAAGGCCGAGCCGGCCATCACCACTATTACCCAGCGCCCCACAGCAGTGAGCACGTCGCTGTAGTAGTTGCCTCGTTCGGCCCGCACCGACATCTCGCCTATGAGGATGCCCAGTCCGGCGGCTGTGGCCGCAAAAGGCATGCCGGGCAACAACGCCGCCATCAGGTACAACGGCACGGAAGTTATCTCTACCTTGCGACTGCGATTGAGGTGGATGGGGAACCGGTAAGCCACCGCCACCCCGATCACCAGCGCGGTGGCCAGCGCGACCGACTCAACCGTTATGCCGCTCAACCCCTGTGTGGCCCACCCAAAGCCCAGCCCGGCCACAGCCATGCCGCTTACTAGGCATGCTATGGCCGGCTGAGGGAACAGACGGGCAAGCGAACTTTGCAAAGGTCTGATGCTCATGGAATAACCGGATAAGCAGTATCATCCGGACAGTGCAGGTGTCATGTGTGGCTTACGGGCGCAAGTCCATTTGCAGGCGCTGCCTGTCTCTACCCCCGGCACTATCCATATCAAGGCCGATCAATTCTATTACCCGGGAAGTGGCCACTACCCGCACGTTGCGCTGTCCAGTGTACACAATCGTGGTGATGTAGTACTGGCCGGGTGGGGCATCTGCGTAGAACACCACGCGCTCTACCAGACCGAGCAGGCTGTCGGTGTACAGGATGTTCAGCACGCGCGAGCCCACCGGTGCATGCACGATGTACACGATGCTCTGCACGTCGGACATGGGGGTGTCTATGGTGGCTTCCATCTGGATCTGGGTGCCATTGGTGAGGGTCACAACCGGATCGGCGCGACAGCCGCTGAAGCCCGCATAAGCCCCTCGTGGGAGCGCCACCACTCCCAGTATCATGCCCGTCAACAGCGCCATGATGGTTATTGCGCGAACGAAACGTTTCTTCATGGTTGCCTCTCCGCTAGGTACGAAGTACCTGATCCCTTCTAGTACCGTCAAATGGTACTGCTGGTTAAAACTTCACGCGCCCTGTGATTCCGATCCTCTACTGTTCATCTTAGAGCATGGCTAACGACAATGCTATAGCATTCCTGTCCTAATACCGATCAGAGGGCTGGAGAGGAGGCTAACACTTTTCTAATACTTTAGCGTATACCATTCCTAATTCTTATAATCAGTATCCTGAGAAAGGCCATGAATTGTGTGGAGATGAGGAGAGGTGGGGGACACCCCCACGCCCCCGGCAGGGGAGTGCCCCTGCACCCCCGCAAAGGCTATGAGTTGTGGAGAGGGAGGGCTATGGGGGACACCCAATACCCGGCAGGGTAGTGCCCCTGCACCCTCGCAAAGGCTATGAACTGGGTGGAGGCAGAGAGG
>DAOTTC010000064.1:0-31737 GCA_034437815.1 Chloroflexia bacterium
TCTCCTCTTTGTCCGGCTCCTCGCGGTAGGCGTCCAGCAGGAAGGTGAGGAAGGTGCGGTCCACGCCCGCCGCAGGCTCTATCACGTAGGGGAAGATGTGCTCGCCTGTATCCTCGTCGAAGTAGGTGAGGTCTTTACCGCTGAACTCGCTGTGTCGGCGCAGGTCGAAATCGGTGCGGTTGGCGATGCCTTCCAGCTCGCTCCAGCCCCACGGGAACAGGTATTCGATGTCGGTGGTGGCCTTGGAGTAGTGCGCCAGCTCTTCCTTCTCGTGGGCGCGCAGGCGCAGGTGTTCAGGCTTGATGCCATACTTGATGTACCAGCTGTAGCGGGTGTCTATCCACTCCTTATGCCACTGCTCGTCGGTACCGGGGCGCACAAAGTACTCCATCTCCATCTGCTCGAACTCGCGCATGCGGAAGATGAAGTTACCGGGGGTGATCTCGTTGCGGAACGCCTTGCCCTGCTGGGCGATGCCGAAAGGCAGTTTGCGGCGCATGGACTGCTGTACGTTCAGGAAGTTGACAAATATGCCCTGCGCGGTCTCAGGGCGCAGGTAGGCCACCGAGGCCTCATCTTCCACCGGGCCCACGAAGGTCTTGAACATCAGGTTGAAGCGGCGCACCTCGGTCAGCTCGCCTCCGCACTCCGGACAGCGATCGCCCTCGATCTGGTCGGCGCGGAAGCGGCGCTTGCACTCTTTGCAGTCCACCAGCGGGTCGGTGAACTCGGTGATGTGGCCCGATGCCTGCCACACCATGGGCGACATGAGTATGGACGAATCGAGGCCCACGATATCGTCGCGCAACTGCACCATGTCGCGCCACCACAGGTTTTTGATGTTGCGCTTGAGCTCCACCCCCAGCGGGCCATAATCGTAGGTCGAGCCGAAGCCCCCGTATATTTCGCTGGAAGGGAAGATAAAGCCCCTGCGCTTGCACAGCGACACTATGGTGTCCATCGAAACCTCTCCCGCCGTCTTGACCGTATCCATGCTGGCGTCTCCCTCCATTTACTTTCTATCCTTCTATTCTAACCGACAGCGCCGGTCTACGGGAGCACAGGCATGCCGCACTTCCCCAGACTAGCACTCATTCAATCCTATTCCCTGTGGCCTCTGTGGTCTGGCCCCGCCCCGACCGAGGCAGCCAAACAAAAATGCCACGCATCCCTGCTGTCAGCATAGGGACGAGAGGCACTGCACTGCTCCCGCGGTTCCACCCTATTTGGCACCCACTGTATGAGTGCCCACTCTGGACAGGCCCCGGCAGGCTCCGGAGCGCCCTCTCGCCGTGTGACAGACGGGGCTTGCACCCTCATGCTCAGGCATGAGGCCCCGCTCTCTGACTGCCCTTGACGGCTACCCCTCTCCTTCAACGCCGCACGTGGCCTATAGGACTGTAGTATTTACTTGTGACCGCCACCGTTGTTATCTCATTCGGCGGTTTATGTAATTATAAGAGAAGCCCCACCTGTTGACAAGGCACGATCTGCCGGTGATTATTCACATCTGCCGCCCGCCTGAATGCCCACCTCATCGGTCTCTCTTCCACAAGGGGAGAGGAGGTAGGGGGTGAGGGAATAAGGGGCAAGGAGACGCCTGATGGTACATATGAGTAATCACCGGAAGATGTTGGGGACAAGGAAGGGCCGGGGAAGGCTGTGCCCACCGCAAATCTCTTCCTTTGCGGTGCCGTCCTGCAAACGGGCGCGCTCTTTGGGGTTGCGCTTAAGTTGAGGAAGCAGACGAGAGAATAGGGGTGGGCGAGCGCTGGGGTTAGTCAGTCTTGCAAAGTTGAATTTCGATGTGTGTCATCAGATCAACCGGTGTGAGTTGGATAGACAATACCTGCATACCTCCCCGGAACTCTCGATAACGATTTATAGGATTGTATTCTGGATAAACACTTCCGTCTCCCAGCCAGCCTCTGCCCTGAAGGGCGTTCTCATAGAAAGACTGCACTCGTTCCGCAGAGTCAACCGTTCCAAAATATAAAGTAGCGCAATTATCAGGTTTTGAGCCGACTGCATAACACACATCCTGCGCGCTCGGATATACCGGTATGGCGTAGATGGTAACGGGTGCACGTCGCTCAATATAAGCCTGAATTTCCTGATAGATCAGCCCTGCCGCGATTATCGGACACAGCAGTACGAGGGTACACCTCAGAGTAGGTGCACTTGGCCGCCGCACCGGCGGCTGGCGCGACTGCAATTCTTCATCCGGGCTCTGGTCGGTTGATACTATCATCAGTCATCACACCGGTGGAACCCATTTCAAACCCCTATCCACTCTAGCATATTAGACCCTCTTTTTGAAACGCGGTCTGATGTAGAATGAAGGGTCGGCATGGAGAGAGTTGACATTGAGTAGATCCAGCAATCTGTTATAATTTTCATGCCGAAAATCTGCGAAAGGAAGAGTTTGCAACTTGAATATCACCCGTGAAGACCTGCCGGGCAGGCAGGTTGCCCTTACCATAGAGCTGGACCCCGACACGGTGAGCGCCGCGTTGGACCGCGCCTACCGTCAGGTGGTTAATCAGGTGGACATACCCGGCTTCCGCCGGGGCAAAGCCCCACGCCCACTCGTGGAGAGCTACCTCGGCAAAGACTACCTTGTCGAGCGGGCCGTCAAAAACATCCTGCCCAAGGCATTGCAGGACGCTATTGCCGAGCAGAACATTGATGCTCTGGACGTGGGCGAGGTGGACATAATCAGCACCGACCCCTTACAGATCAAAGTGGTGGTGGTGCAGAAACCGGTGGTCGAACTGGGCGACTACCGCTCTATCCGTGTGCAGAAAGAGCCGACCGAGGTTACCGACGAGCAGGTTGAAGAGGTGCTCGCCGAACTGCGCCGCGAAGGTGCGCCGTGGCAAGAGCTGTCCGAGCCGCGCCCCATCAAAGAGGGGGACATGGTGTACCTCGACCTCGAAGGCTTCACCACCGAAGGCGAGCTTGGAGCCGCAAAGCGCGAGAATTTTCCCACGATAGTGGGTCTGGAGCGCGCAGGCGTGCCCGAATCGGTCAATAGGGCGCTGGTGGGTATGCAGGTGGGCGAAGAAAAGGATGTGGCCGACGTACTGCCCGAAGACTACCCGGTCGAGTCCCTGCGCGGCAAGGACGTAACCTATCACGTTACGGTGCGGTCGGTCAAAGAACAGCAGTTGCCTGAACTAAACGACCAGTTCGCCCAACAGCACGGATTCGACAGCCTGCAAGCCCTGCGCGATGCCGTGGAGCGCAACCTGCGCCGACGCGCCGAGGATGCCGCCGAGTCCAACCAGATAGCTGAGGTCATCCGCCAGTTGGTGCAGGGCGCTGTGGTCGAGGTGCCCGATATGCTGGTGGACGAAGAGCTGGACCTGATGCTCAGGCGACTGGAGGAGCGGCTGAAGGAACAGCGCATCACTCTGCGCCAGTTCTTCACCTACAACGGCATCACCGAGCAGGAATGGCGCAACATGAACCGCGAACGGGCGCGTGAGCGCCTCATCCGCGGTCTGGTATTGCAAGAGTTCGCCCGCCGGGAAGGCATTGCAGTGGAAGAGGGCGATGTAGAGCGCGAAGTGGAGCGAGTTCTGGAAACCTTCGAAGAGCAGGAGAAAGATCGCGCACGCAGTCTCCTGCAACGGGATGAGATGCGCGACAGGATCGAAGACCAGATTTATGAGCGCAAGATACGCGACCGGCTGGTGGCCATAGCCGAAGGCCGCGCCACAACCCAGACCGAAGGCCAAACACAGGCTCAGGCCGGATCAGGAGCCGAAGCCGAAGCAAGAGAAGCCCCGCAAGCGCAAACAGCGCCCGAGCCCGCTCCCGAATCGCCCGCGCAGAACACGCAGGGCACGGCGGGCGATCTGGCGCAGGCCGGCGGGGCCGCCGAACTGCTGGGCACCGAAGGCGTGGACACCCGATCGGAGCACGAGACGGGCCGCGCACCCGGTGGTGGCACCCCCACCACCGCCCCCGGCCTCGGCGGCGAATAGAAAGAGTTGATGCATGAGCATGCTGTCTCGAGAAACTGCGGAGCAGGCCGGCAGGTCCATTCGAGCCGCCGAGGTGTTCCGAGCGAACATTCAGGCCATAGAGCAGGCGTGCGCTGTAGCCGAAGAGGGCCAGATGGTGGTGGCCGTGGTCGGGCGTGATCTGGCCTTCGGCGGTGTGTGGATCGTGCCCCTCGACGAACTGCGCGAGCGCGTGCTGCAACTCGAAGGGGGCGGCTGGTCGCTGGTGTTCTCCCCACAAACTGCCCCCGAAGACATAGAAGAGCGGTGCGCCCGCATGGCATGGCTGGCTCAGGCTAAAATAGAGGCCATACAACGGTGGATCGGCAGGCAGATGTAGCTGAGGCATGTTGGTATGTGTCAGGCTTCTCGTTTGAGCTTGCAGGGCCGGCCTTGTGCCCGCCTCTACATCAGCGTTATGCCTGCGTTCTGAACAAGAGTCCTGAGGAGCAGAGAAGGGGTTACCGGGTCCTATGACTTCAGGCAGGAGAAGCAGACTCTGGGCCGTGGGCGGCATAGCCACTGTGGCCTCGGCAGGCGTGACGGGCACACTCAGAACGCTCCGGCGGTACAGGACCACCATGCGGGGGGCAGAAGTCTATGTGCGGTCCGGCAGTCAGGTAGCGCACACGCCTGTAGGTCCGATCGAGTACGGGAGTGTGGGTGAAGGCCCTGTGGTACTTATCGCCCACGGCATCAGTGGCGGTTACGATCAAGGTTTGCTGGCCACCCGCCTCACGCACGATCAGCCGTTCAGGCTGGTGGCGGTGTCGCGCCCCGGCTATCTGCGCACGCCGTTGGATGTGGGCAGGACACCTGAGGAGCAGGCGGATGCCTACGCTCATTTGCTAGACGCGCTGGGCGTGGAGCAGGCGGCTGTGGTGGGGATATCGGGTGGGGGACCATCCGCCCTGCAATTCGCCCTGCGTCACCCCCAGCGGTGCCGCGCACTGGCCTTGGTATCTGCCGTCAGCAGGCGCATCGCCACCAGACTGACCCGCAAACAGATGCTGATGTTGAACCTGCTGGGCAGGGACTTTCCACTATGGCTCTTGGGCACCACCTCCAGACAGCGTCTGTTGACTATGAGCGGCATCACCCCGCGGGACAGGGAGCAACTGCGCGCACAGCCGGAGAAAGAAGAGATTGTGATGAAGATAATTCAGCCTCTGCCGGTGTGGATGCGCAGGGCCGGACTGGAGAACGACCTTGAGCAGCTGGCCCGCCTGCCCGACTATCCGGTGGAGCGCATAACCGCGCCTACCATTGTGGTACATGGCACCGATGACCCCGTCGTGCCTTTCTCGCACGCACAGTTTGTGGCCGATAAGGTGAAGGGCACGCAATTGGTGCGGGTGGAGGGCGGGGGGCATTTCTGCGTGGTTATCTACAAAGAAGAGGTCATGCCGGCTCTGATCGGTTTCCTGAAGCGCTATGCTTGACACATAGGGTACGGAAAGGGCCTTGCCCTCCCGGCCACCGGCAGGGGCGCTCCTGAGCATTCCAGCAAACAGCAGGCCCGCCCCGTGCACATCCAGAAGCCCCGGCATCTCTTCGCCGCACGCTAACCTTCCTTCTGTAGCGCGAAAAAGGCGGCCAGTCTGTATTTGCCCCCGGCCCCGTAGAGGAGGGCCTTGCCCAGATAATAATTGCCGGTTATCTGCACCAACTCGTCCAGCACCGAGCGCACCAAAAAGCGGGGATTATCCGCGCGACCGTAATCGAGCTTGAGGGTGGATAG
The DNA here is from genome assembly GCA_034437815.1 of Chloroflexia bacterium. GTDB lineage: Bacteria > Chloroflexota > Chloroflexia > QHBQ01 > JADMIH01 > JADMIH01. Next base: position 5,752 of record DAOTTC010000064.1, read on the forward strand.
TTCGGGGTTGTGCACGCCCGGCCCGACAGATGTGTTGAAGTTGAAGGCGGTCACCAACCCCCGTCGGTACGGCCTATAACCGGTGAAGGTGGGCCACAACACACGGCCCACCATACGCACCCCAGACTCGAATATGTTGTCACCATCGGAGGTTTGAGGCCTGAAGCGCTTGCCTTTCCATGGCATCCACAGGCGCGCCACCAGCCTTGTGAAGGCATCGAAAGGCGCAAACAGCGTGGTGCACAAGAACTGCCCCCGGTACACGCCCTGCAACTCAGGCTCAGGCGCATGGCCGAGGTTGAAGATGGCGTTCAAAGTGCTGACCGATTCTCTGTAGTTGGTGGGCATCCGCCGGGCAGCCAGCGCCACCTGTCTTGCGATAGCCGCGCTCGCCACCGCTCGCCTGCGCCTGAGCATGCTTACTTCACGGAGAGGCATGGTAGTCAGGCTGGCCGCCTGCTCAGCATGGGCTAGCGCGAGGTCGGCTTGCTGCACGGCCCGCACATATCGCACAACCTCGGCTTTGCTTGCATACAGAGGGTGCGGCTCGGCCACCAGCGCCGACCTCAACCGTCTCGACGCTTCATGCGATATGGCAACACCCAAACCGGTGGTGTGCGCCATTGGGGTGCTCCTTTGATGAGAAGGGTATGGTATGTAAGCTTTGCCCTCGCCGGTTCCAAGTTCTGATACCAATTCCCCACAGAGAGGCTATAAATCGTGGGAAGAGGTGAGGGGACACTTGTGCCCCCGCGCCCGGAGGGCACCCGCCGGCAGGGGAGGGGAGTGCCCCTGCACCCCGACCATCATTGGCGGAGGGTAGAGCATATTATATACCCATGGCACGGGCAGGCCAAGCCCGTGCGGGCAAAGGGTTCCCAAGAATAGGGGTGGACAGAGAGCACCACATGGTCATGGTCGGCGGGGCCGGTTCACGGAGCGCGGGCGAGAAGTAGAGGGGAGGGGTCTCCCTTTTGTCCACCGGTTGTTGTAAAATTTGAGCGTGAGCAAGGAAAGAGCCGCAGGCAAGCCTCAGCACGACTCCATCGAGGCAAACCCGATCGCCGTCCAGACCCTGAACACCGGTTCGACAGCCCCACAGGCCGTGGAGAGCGTGGCGGAGGAAGCGCCACGCCGCACCCCGCCATGGCTCGCCCTTGAGCATCGGGACTTCCGTTTGATATGGGCTGGCAACTTCGTCTCTCAGCTGGGCACGCAGATGCAGGTGGCGGCCATAGGGGTGCAGTTGTGGGACCTCACCCACGATTACGCCGCGCTCGGCTTGCGTGGGCTGTTCAGGCTCATCCCCGTGCTGGCCCTGTCTCTCTTTGGCGGGGTAGTGGCCGATGCGCTGGACCGGCGCAAACTGTTGTTGGTCACACAGAGCACCATGGCGTTGGTATCCTTAACCATGGGCATCGCCACGGTGTCAGGTCAGGTGTCCGCAGCGCTTATCTACGGCCTGACCGCAGTGGCGGCATCCGCCATAGCCTTTGACAACCCGGCACGGGGAGCCATCATCCCCAACCTCGTGCCCAGACGCCACCTGCCCAATGCTCTGTCGCTCAATATTATCACATGGCAGGTGGCTACAATAGTAGGACCTGTGGTAGCCAGCCCGCTGTTCGCCTACCATGCCACGGGCTTCGCCATTATCTACTGGCTGGATGCCATGTCGTTCGCGGGGGTCATCTTCGCTCTGCTTGTGATGAAAACCCGCCCACAGGTCATGCCCACACGGGATGTAAGCATAAAGGCGGCTCTGGAAGGCCTGCGTTTCTTGAAGCGTACCCCCATAATTATGTCGACCATGATGCTCGATTTCTTCGCCACGTTGTTCGGCACGGCCACGGTGTTGATACCGGCGTTTGCCGAGCAGGTGCTCCAAGTAGACCGGAAGCTGTGGGGCCTGTTGTACGCGGCCCCTGCCGCGGGTGCGCTGGCCGCAGGGTTGATCATGTCCGGATTGAGCAACGTGCGCTATCAGGGCCGAGTGGTGCTGGTGTCGGTGGCCGCCTACGGGCTGGCAACTGTGGTGTTCGGGCTGTCCACCGATTTCTGGCTGACCCTGCTGGCACTGGCGGGCACGGGCGCCGCCGATACGGTGAGCATGGTGATGCGCCAGACCATCCGCCAGCTCTCCACTCCTGATGAATTGCGTGGGCGAATGACATCGTTGAACATGGTCTTCTACATGGGAGGTCCCCAGTTAGGAGAGTTTGAAGCCGGCATGGTCGCCAAGCTGATAGGGCTTGGCCCTTCGGTGGCGCTGGGCGGGGTGGCGGTGGTGGCGATCACCACCCTTGTAGGCTATTTGGTCCCATCGCTCAGGAACTACGACGCATATGCGGAAATGAGACGCAGGGGGTAATACCCTCCTTATCCGTGCCAAGGCGATAAATGGCGGGGGTTCGAGGAGGGCCGGCGAGGGCACAGTCCCCCAGATCCCTCCCCCTCCGCTGGGGAAAGTGTAGGCGTTAGTTCATAGAAGTGCAGGCCAGACGCCCGCATGTTGGTCTGTGGTCAAGGGTTTTCACGTTGTGCGCGACGCCACGAGCGCACCACATCCAACACCTTCTCCAGTGACTGTTCGATCTCCAGACCGTCGGTGTTGATGCGCACTGCATCCTCGGCTATGCGTAAGGCGCCAGCATCGCGATGGGTATCCAGATAGTCGCGGTGGGCTATCTCAGCTTCTACCTGCTGGTAGGTCACATCGCGCCCGCGCTCCAGCAGTTCCTTGTAGCGGCGCATCGCTCGCTCTTGCAAAGAGGCTTCCAGATAAATCTTTAGGTCTGCATCGGGCAGCACCTCAGTGGTGATGTCCCTGCCGACCATCACCACGGGCCTCTGGTGAGCCATGCGTCGCTGTTGACGCACGAGGGCTGCACGCACCCTCGGCCACGATGCAATCACCGACACCACTGCCTCTACTTCGGGCTTCCTGATCTCCCACGTCACGTCCTCATCACCGATATATACGGTGTAAGGCCGGCCATCTTTGTCATCGGGGGTGCGATTCTCGATGCGCACAGGCAGGTGTTCGGCGAGGTCTGCCAACAGTGCTTCGTTGGTAGGAGAGATGCCCCGGCGCAAGGCGGCAAGGGCCACCGCCCGATACATGGCCCCTGTGTCCACAAACAGATAACCAAGCCTCTCGGCCAGCAGCCTGCCGATGGTGCTCTTGCCTGCACCCGCTGGCCCGTCAATAGCAATGGTGCGAGGCAGGTCGTGGCCGACGGCCGACTGCACTGGCTGTTGATATTTGCGCCCCTGACCCTCTCTGTCCTGCCCGGCCTTTCGGTCGTGGCGGTCATGGTGGTCGTGACTGCCCAATCGCTCCCTCCTTTACCAGATGTATTGATTCGGCGGCGCGCATTCTACGAGTTGATGGGCCACCGGCCGGCAGGGCAACAGCCCATTATGGGTAGCGTTCTAAGGTGGCGTTGTAGATGCCGCTCGTACCGGGTGTGGTCACCGCATGAGCTTAACAGCCCTTTTGAGGGCATGTACTTCATGGACTGCCAGATGGCGCCACCCACCCACCGGAAGATCGCCCAGCCTGATAGGTCCGAACCGCACCCTTTGTAGCTCGATGACAGGGTGGCCCACAGCCTCGCACATCAGGCGCACCTGACGCTTGCGGCCTTCGTGGATAACGATTTGCAGCCATGTGTCATCACCCTGTGTGCCCACCACCCGCACCTCGGCAGGGGCCGTGGTCTGCCCTTCTACATCCACCCCTTCACGCAGACGTTGCAGAGCCTGCGCATCGGGTCGGCCCTTGACGAGGGCGCGATACTCTTTCTCCACGCCGTATCTGGGGTGGGTCAGGCGGAAGGTAAGCTCTCCGTCGTTAGTAAGCAGGAGGAGGCCCGTAGTGTCTGAGTCCAGCCTGCCTACCGGGTAGATGCGCTGCGCCGGGGCCTGACGGGCTTTGCCCATGTATGCGGTTTTGCCTGCCTGCCGGGCAGTGCCCTTAGGAGCATGCTCCGCAGCCGGCCGCGCGGTGACGAGGTCAATCACCGTAGGGCGGCCATGGGTGTCCTTCACCGTGGACACCACACCGGCGGGTTTGTTGAGCAGGATGTACACCGGCGCATCTTCTGCTCCCGCGCCCGATGGCGGCAGTTTCAGCGGGCGGCCGTCCACCTCTATGCGATCGGTGCGCGGGTCGACCCGCACCCCCATTTGTGTAACCACAGCGCCGTTGACCCTCACGCGCCCCGCCGCTATCATCGCCTCTGCCGCCCGGCGCGAGGCCACACCCGCACGCGCAAGTATCTTCTGCAAGCGCTCACCGCGTTCCGTGTATCCCGATTGCTGAGCACTCATCACGCCTCGCATAACCTGAACTAGTCCGAGCCTTCAGGCGGTAGCTGATGGTGCCGGTTGCTATCCCGATTATCCCGGGGCATTACGCGCACCTTGGCTATGCGCAAGTTATCCAGAGATTCTACCCGCATTACATAGCCATCGCAGATTATCTCATCGCCCAGTTCGGGTTTGCGGCCCAGCACCTCAAACACATACCCACCAAGGGTATCCGCCTCGCTCTGGATGTTCAGCCCCAGCGCTTCGTTCACGTCATCAATAGGTGTTAGCCCATCCACCATGGTGCCTTCAGGCGTGGGTTGGATGTTGGTGACCGTCTCGCCAGATTCGAATTCGTCGCGCACTTCGCCTACTATCTCTTCCACTATATCTTCCAGTGTGACAACGCCGGCCGTACCGCCATATTCGTCCACCACTACAACCATGTGCAAGCCCTTCTGTTGCATCATAGGCAGCAGGTCGGCAACGTCCAGCGTCTCCGGTACCGCCTCAACGGGGCGCATCAGCGAACGCACGTCGAACACTTCCTGACGAGGCTGTGCCGCTCCCTCGCGACGGGCACCAGAAGATGCCGTGGGGGTGGCAGGATTGGCCGCAGGCTCGCGTTTGCGTTGTTCTATCCGGCCCAACAGGTTAGTCTGCCGGGCCAGATATGCGAACACGTCTTTCACGTGTAACACGCCCACTATATGGTCCAGATCGGTCTCGTACACCGGGAACCTGCTGTGTCGGTGTTGCAACATTATCTCAATTACTTCGGGCAACGTGGCATTCACCGGAATGCCTACTACCTCGGTGCGCGGGCGCATCACTTGTTTGGCCGTCAGGTCGCCGAAATCGAACACGCGGCGCAGGATAACCTCTTCTTCACGATCCAGCACCCCGGCTTTGCGGCTCGATGCCACTATCATCTCCAGTTCTTCGATGGTATATGCGGTGCCATGTCCTGTGTCGGGCGGCAGGCCGATCAGGCGCAGCACCAGACCGGTCAGCATATTTATCACCCAGATGAATGGTTTGAACACGAAGACGAACAGGTTCATCGGCCTGATCAGCAGCATGGACGCTGCTTCCGACCGCTGGATCGAGGCAATCTTAGGCACGTTCTCGCCAAAGATGAGCTCTATGGCGGTCACCAGCAACAGCGCTATGATGAAGGCGATGCCGTGCAGCGAGGTGAAGGTCTCTACCGCTTCGTGCGGCACGAAGACTTCCAGTAAAGGTACGATCATCTGGGCGACCACAGGCTCGCCAAGGGTACCCAACCCGATGGTGGCCATGGTGATGCCCACCTGAGCGGCGGCCAGATAGTAATTGAGATTATCAACTGCACGCTTGACCAGAACTGCCGAGGCGTTGCCCTCGGATGCGAGTTGTTCAATGCGCGTGCGCCGCACACTGACCAGCGCGAACTCCACCGCCACGAAGAACGCGGTAGCCAGCACGAGCAAGATAACCAGTCCAATCCCTGCAAGCATAACGTTTAGCTCTCTGCTAACCTGACATGTCAAAAGGCTTCAATAAGTCAGTATATTACAGGGCTTTCGCTTTGCGCGGCATGAGCAGGCCCTGTGTTTGCCCCTATCTGCACAAGCCTGATGCTTGTGTTCCGGGCGAAAGCCCTAGAAGTCTTATGTGCTATATGCATATTAGCAGTTTCCAGACCTCCGTTTCGTCCGCATTAATCTTACCACAGCGGTCGCGGATTGGCATGAGGCCGGCTTCCATCTCTTGTTGGTGAGAGCACCGGGCGTGTCGTGCTTGACACACGGCCCCGCGTGCTCTATAATCATTGAGAAATGCGGTGGAAGGGGGTGATTCAGCAGTGACAGATGTCGTAGTCGGTGAGAACGAGAGCTTCGAAAGCGCTCTGCGCCGTTTCAATAAGAAGGTGCAGCAGGACGGCATACTCGCCGAGGCTCGCCGCCGCGAGTATTACGAGAAGCCCAGCGTTCTGCGCAAGAGGAAGGAAGCCGCCCGCCGCCGCAAGGCTATGCTCAAGGCCTCCAGATAAGCTTCAACCGTGCGGGTCTGGGTGGACCTGATATGCCCCCAGACCTGCCTTACTTTGCTCCATGCATAACTGCTTTGTCACCCTGTGCATTGTGCATTATGCATTGTTCCTACACCGCTTACCATTTCTACTTCTATGCCTGTTCCCGGCGGCCTCTCCACATCTACAGTAACTATAGTAACCAATTGCAATCAACGGTTGGTCACCGTTAGTCACCCCGAATCCCTACATCTGCTATGAGCCTCAAAGACCGTCTGGCAAAAGACCTTCAGGAAGCCCTGCGCAGTGGAGACGAGCTACGTAAATCCGTGCTGCGCATGGCACGGGCCGCGATCAAAAACGCCGAGATGGCCCGCAGTGCCGAGATACTGGACATGATCACTCGCAACGACCCGAAGGCACAGGGTGAGCTGTACGACGCGATCAGGCGGCATCGCCAGCTTGCGTCTGAGCACGAAGCGTCGGGCAACAGCGCATTGGCCGAGAAGGAGCGTATGCAGGTCGCGGCCATCGTGGCCCGCATGACTGAACTGGACGATGCAGGCGTGCAGGACGTGTTGCGCAAAGAGATCAAACAGCGCCACGAAGCCGCCGAGCAGTACAGGCGCGGTAACCGGCCCGATCTGGCCGACAAAGAGCTGGCCGAGGCGGCCATACTTGAAGCATATCTGCCGCAGCGCATGTCCGAACAGGAGATCGAAGCCGAGGTGCGTGCTATAATAAGCGAGGTAGGGGCCAGCGGGCCAAAAGACATGGGTAAAGTGATGTCGGTAGCCATTGCCCGCATGAGGGACCGGGCTGATGGGCGCGCCATCAATCAGGTGGTCACGCGGTTGCTATCGCAGGGTGCGCGTTGATTCGACTGGCCTGCACGCCAAGGCGGGCCGTGGCGGCACACTTATGCCTGAACTTGAAATCGACCGGGCACTGGGCAGGGTGTTCGGCATTTTGCCGTCTACCCCATCTGTGCCCTTTTATGCGGAATGCAGGGTTGATGGCCCATAGGTAGTAGAAGTAACCCAGACCCACTACGCAAACTATGAGCAGCGACCTGAGAGAGAACGATAAGGCGGGCCGGGTTGGCGGCACAGCCGACATGGCGGTCGCAAATACCGGCGAGAGCAGTCATGCCCCCGGAAGCGCTGCTTCCGACCGCGTGGCCCACGCACGCACAGGGCATCATAGCCTACAGGTGTTGCGTCCCCTGCTTTCGGGCAGACGCCGGCCTGTTGACCGGGAGGGGGCTGTGGAACAGGGCAAACACCGCAGGCACAGCCCGCGCCTGCTGGTGCTGTCGGCGGTAGCCCTCACCCTAGCCCTGAGCGTGGTGATGAGCATCCCTTTGCTTCCGGGGTCGGTGCATATCGAACCGGGGATGCCCGCCCCACAGGACGTATTCGCCCCTAATTTCCTGCGCTACGAGTCTAAGGTGCTCACCGAAAAGGCGCGTCAGGAAGCCATGAACGACCCCGCCAACGAGGTGTGGGTGCAGGACGCCGGCACCGTGCAGAGGCAGCGCTCCATCCTGCTCAATAACCTTGCAGTACTGGATACCGTGCGAGCCAACGAAACCCTCGACCGCGAGGTCGCCTACCAGCGTCTGGGCGGTTTGCAGGATATCAACCTGACCAGACCCATGATGGACACCCTGCTCAATATGTCCGACAGCGAATACTCCTACTGGCGCAACTTTGGGGTGTTGCCTGCCTTCGATGCTGTGATGCGAGACCGGCGCCTTTCCGGCGAGACCGAGGTTCAGGCCGTGCGCAACAACCTGCCCAATTACCTTACGCCCGCCCTGACTGAAGAGCAGAGGGCGGTCGCCGTGGCCTTCATCTCCCCGCTGATTGCCGTCAACATGACCCTAGATGAAGAGCAAACCCGCCAGCGACGCGAGCAGGCGGCGGCTAAGGTCAAGCCTGTGGTGGTCACGGTTCAGAAAGGCGAGGCTATCCTGCGGCAGGGCGATCTGGTCACGCCTGAAGCAATCGAGAAGATGCAGGAAGCAGGATTGCTGAGCCGCAACTTGTCCCCTCAGAACGTGGTGGGCACAGCAGGCATCGTGGGCATGCTGATGATGTTGCTCCATCTGTATATATTCCGGCATACCCCTCATGTATGGCAGCGGCCCCGGCAATTGCTGTTGGTGGGTATGCTGCTGGTGGGCACAGTGGGCATAGCGCGTATCTTTCTGCCGGGGCACGCACTGCTCCCTTACATGTTGCCCGTGGCCGCCGTATCCATGCTGATAGCGGTGCTCCTGAACGTTAATCTGGGCGTGCTGGTGACGTTTGTGCTGTCTCTGCTGCTGGGAATGGTGGTGAGCGGCAATCTGTCCATGGACCTGCCCGTATACTACCTGATCGGCGGCCTGACTGGCATCTTCACCCTCACCAAGATCGAACGGGTGAGCGCGTTTGCTGTGGCGGGTTTGAGCATCAGCGCGGCGTCGTTTGGCACCGTCCTGTTGCTAAAGGTGTTATCGGGCAGCACCGTGGACTGGGCCGGCGTGGGGTTGCTGTTGTTGGCTGCGGCCTTCAATGGCATTATGTCCACTTCCCTCACGTGGGCGGCGTTCTCGCTGCTGGGCACGCTGTTTGGCATCACCACGCCCCTACAATTGATGGAGCTGGCCCATCCCGACCAGCCTCTGTTGCGGCGGTTGATGCACGAAGCACCGGGCACCTACCACCATTCACTGGTGGTGAGCAACCTTGCCGAGCGCGCCGCTGAAATGATAGGCGCCGACCCCCTGCTGGCCCGCGTGTGCGCTTTCTACCATGACATCGGCAAGGTCGAACGCCCCTACTACTTCGTTGACAACCAGTCGGGAATGAGCAATATCCACGACCAACTCGACCCGCATGTCAGCGCCCACATCATCGCCCAGCACGTGAAGGACGGCATACGGCTGGGGCAGAAGTACAGACTGCCGCGTAAAGTGCTGGATGCTATCCCCCAGCACCATGGCACCATGCTCATCAAGTATTTCTACAACAAGGCCCTTCAACAGGACCCCACTACCAACCCGGATGACTTTCGCTACCCCGGTCCCAGACCGCAAACTAAAGAGAACGCCATCCTCATGCTGGCAGATGGGGTGGAGGCCACGGTGCGCTCCATGGCCCAGAGCGGTGCCCTTGACCGCATGCTGGTGCCCGTGCCTGACAGCGATGCCACCGAGACGCCCACATTGTATGACGATACGTCTTCGTTGTCCGAGCAAGCCATAGCCAGAGTGGTGCATCAGGTGATCACCGAGCGCATCGAGGACGGCCAGTTAGACGAGTGCGACCTTACCGTGCGCGATATCGCCCGCATACAGGAGGCCTTTGTCAGCATGTTGAAGGGTATCTACCACCCGCGCGTGCCCTATCCTTCCATGCCTGCCATCGCTACCGGCCCCCTGCAATACTCGGCGGGCACGACTCTGGGCAATGGTCCGGGAAGGGCCGAGCCTGAGCCGGATGCGGTCAACACACCTGTCACCCCACTAGCCTCGACGCTTGGGCCTGCCGCAGTTCACACAGGCGAAATAGAACCGAGCCACGACCGGTAGACCGGTGGGCGCTGACAACCCCTCAAGTCAAGAGGTCGGCCATGAACCCCCAGTCCAGACAGCCATCAACACAACCCGATGATCGGACTTCTCCACCCGCTCCCAATGCCCCTGAGGGCGCCGGGCAGGCCCAACCCATGGTGCCTGAAGGCGGCAAACTGACCCCTGACCCCGGCTCGAACTACCTCATAACAGTGCAGATCGAGCCACAGTATGAGCGCCGGTTGGATGCCGACAAACTGCACAGGCTGGCCTGCTCGGTGCTTCAAGCCGAGGGGGTGGAAGGCCCCTGCGAACTCGGTGTGGTGGTGACCAGCGATGAAGAAGTGCAGGCATTAAACCGCCAGTATCTGGGCCACGACTATAAGACCGATGTGCTATCCTTCGGCATGCTGGAAGATGACGAGTTCATCACCCCGGCAGAGCGACCGTCCTATCTGGGCGATGTGGTGATCTCTTACGATCGCGCCGCCGAACAGGCCCCTGAATACGGTCACAGCACCGAGGCTGAAGTCGCTACCCTGCTGGTGCACGGCATACTCCACTTGCTCGGCTATGATGACAGCGACGAGCACGAGCGCCGTCGGATGCATGCCCGCCAGCAAGAGTTGCTCGAAGCTTTCTACGACCCTGAGTGCTGACCGTCAGGGACAAGGATCCGGTGGTAGGTGGTATCCCCGTGTCTCGCGTGACCGAAATCCAGAACTCGCAACCTGAAATCCGCGCTCGCACTGTGACACCGCACACTCGTGCTCACAGGCTTAAGGACAGCTTTCGTTATGCCTACGCGGGGCTTGCTTACTGCTTTCGCACCCAGCGCAACTTTCGCATACATCTGGCTATCGGCATGCTGGGTGCGGTGGCCGGCTTCCTGCTCAATTTGAGCCTGCTCGAATGGGCCATTTTCGTGCTCACCGTCGGGTTGGTGCTGGCCGCAGAAATGGTCAATACCATGATCGAGTCTCTGGTGGATCTGGTAACCGGGGAGTACCACGAACTGGCAAAGGTAGCCAAGGATGTGGCGGCCGGTATTGTGCTCCTCACGTCCGCCGGGTCGGTGCTGGTCGGGGCGCTGATCTTCCTGCCGAAACTGCTGAGCCTGTTGGGGTAGCTTGGGCGCTCAACGCTCAACCCCCGACCGGCGGATGACCTCCGCCAGCCTCTTGACTGCTTGCTCTATCTGATCGGGTGTCAGCATGCTGAAGCCCAGCCGCAGGTAGGTGCCGGGCGGGGTGGGGCGGTCGGCGAAGCAACGCTCTCCGGGCATGTAATCAACGCCCTGATCACGTGCCAGTTTGGCGAGGCGGCCCGCATCAATTGAGGACGGCAGGGCCACCCACACGAAAAATCCGCCTTTGGGGCGCGTCCACGAGGCTTCGGGGGGCATGTGCCGTTCAAGCGCCGCCAGCATGGCATCGCGCTTGGCCCTGTACGCCTCTACCAGCATGGATATATGCTCTTTGAGGTCGGTGTCCGCGGCGAACGCCGCAACCACGTGCTGGGCGAACGGGTTTGTGCCTCCCTCCTCCTTCAACAGCATCATGCGCCTGATTATATCGGGGTGAGCGAGCGCCCAACCCAACCTGATGCCCGGTGCCAGTATCTTGGAGAAAGTGCCGGTGCGTATCACGCGCCCCTCTTGATCCAGCGCATACAGCGAGGAGGGCAGGGGGCCTTCCTCCACATCGTAATACAGGTCCCTGTAGGCGTCGTCTTCGATTATCACAAAGTCGTAGCGCCTCGCCAACTCCAACAGGGCCAGCCGTCCGGCCTCGGACAATGTAAGGCCCGTGGGGTTATGGAATGTGGGCATGATGTACAACAGGCGCGGGTAGACACCTCTGGCGTGCAGGTCGTCCAACATGGCACCGACCGCCACGATGTCAATCCCCTCCGAATTGACTGGCACCTGCACCAGCTCGGCTCCTGCGCGCCGCAGCAGGCTCATGGCTCCGGGAAACGAGGGCGCTTCCACCAGCGCCGCATCCCCTTCGTCCAGAAGGGTGCGGGCCGCCAGTCCGATGGCTGCCGATGACCCCGCTGTGATAAGCACTTCGTGCGGAGTCAGATTCAGGCTCTCGTCCGACCGCAGTTTTTGGACCAACAGGTCTATCAGCGGCGCATATCCCTGTATGCTTCCGTACTGGAGCGCGGTGGCCGCGGTGCGGCTGTCCGCGAGCACACGCGCCGTGGCCGCCGCCAAGCCGGGGGCCGGAAACAGGGCCGGGTCGGGCAGGCCGTACATCAACGATAAGGGCGCGCGCTCCTGCACGTATGGCAGTGGCTCAAGGTGTGCCACACGCCGCGCCCATTTAGGTCGAAATGGTCTGTCCTGTGGCGGAGATGGATCCATGGGTGGAGGGTTGCGTCCTGCCTTGCCTGCTGTTGCGGGCTTCAGGTTGACTTGGGTTTTTGGTTGGTGCTGTAGGTTCCGAAATCACCGGCGAACTTCAGCGGGTCCGAAGCGAACGCTATCTCTTCCATGGCCTCCTGAGCGGCTTCGCGCATAGCAGGCTCCGGGCTGTTGAGCACAGGGGCCAAGGCTTCGGCAGCCGGCTTGCCGCCTATCTGTCCCAGCGCCCACACGGCGGCCAGCCGCACCTCTGGGTCTTTATCGTTAACCATGCGCACCAGTTGAGGGAGCGCCTCTTCGAGCACCATTTCACCTGCGGCGCGGGCGGCCTCGTAGCGCATGGCGGGTTTATCGCTCTGTAGCTCATCGAGCACTATCTGGGTCCAGCGCGGGTCCATGCTGCGGCCCATCGCGAACAGGGCGCTCTCGGCCTGTGTGCCCCCGCGCTCGTAGGCCTCAGCGATGAGCGCTTCCACTTCTCCATCGCCGTCCAGATAGCCCAGTGCTTCGATGGCGCGCCGCCGCACGTCAGGCTTTTCGTTCTGGTCGCGGGCCGACTCCAACAGCGCCTGCCGCAGTGCTTCTGCCTGCGGGGGGGCGAGCTGCTCACATTGTGCCCTGTACGTGAACCGCCCAAGCGCCGAGGCGGCCGCTTCGCGCACCTTGGTGTTGGGGTCGTTGCGCAGTATGCGCACCAGCTTGCCCAACAACAACTTGCTCTCGTCTTCGTACAGGCCTTCTATGGCGGTCAACCGCACCTGAGCATCGCTGTCCTCAAGCGAGATCAGAAACACTTGGCGAAAGTCCAGCTCTATGTTATCCTCGGCCATGGTCACCAGATCGCTGACGATGCGCCTGCGACGTTCAGCGGGAAACTGCGGCCATGCTTCCCTCAATATCGCCCGATCCTCACTGCTCAGGTCCGACAGGAACGTCAGCGATGACGCGTGGATGTTCTCCGCCTGCGCGATCCTGCGAAGTTTGTCTTGAAAACTTGACATAATTGTGCCTTTCTAAACTGTGCCTTTTTATTCCGTGCTGTTTGTGGTTTGGCTATTTCACTGTCTGCTTTTGCGTGTTGGAGGGGCACACCCATACGATCCCATTGAGGTTGCCACCCTGCACCCTGCATCCTGCATCCCCTATAACCAGATGACATGCCGGGCATGAAGGGCAGAGAGCAGCACGCATGGTTGACCTTGCGCAATGCATTTCTTCGTGCCCTTCGTGTTGCGCGTTACGCATTAAGTGCCGGTTCGTGCAGGCTCATGGCCTGCGTGATGGGTCATAGAAGTACGCGCCTTCGGTGGTTTCGTCAGGATAGAAGAAGGGATAGGCCCCAGACAGCAAGGTCTTCAGCCAGCTGGGCGAGAAGGGCCGCTCAATATTCACCACAGGGAACAGGTCGTCGAACACCGCCCACAGCTTGCCGTCGCTCTCTTCGCCCACCACTTCGAAGGCATTGGCGATGATCACATCAGGCCGTTTGCGTTCGGACTCGTCCAGTTTGCGCCGACCCTGTAGCTTGCCGAACTTATCCTGAGTGAGCAGCATAGCCGGGTCAACGTCAACGGAGTAGCTTACCGGTCTGAACACGTAGCGGTCACGCCGCTCGTCGTACTGCAAGAGGTTATCTTCGCGCTCTTCGATGCGGTTGAAGCGTATTTCGAACACGTCTTCTCCGCGGTCAGTGGGCAGTATAGTGAACTTGGCGCCGGGCACCATGTGGCCGGCGAACAGGTCGGTCAGGCCCATGATGAAGCCACCCCGGTTACCTGTAGGATAGCGCAGTTCGGCCAGCAACGCGCCGTACAACTGGGGGATTTCGAAGCGTAAGAGGGAAATCCGCTGGTCCTCAAACACTTGGCCGGGGAAGATCCTTTTGAAGCGCCTGTCGTAAGGGAGCACCCCGTTTTCGTATTCGTAATATGTGAGCGAATACTCGATGGGGCCGATGGCCTCGTCCTCCGGCGCTGCTTCTTCCTCAACCGATGTGATCGCCGGGTCCTCCAGATAGCGATAGTCCTGCCCGATCTCGTTGGGCTTGCGAGGCGGGGGGGGCACGGGCGATGCGCCTGCCACGATCCACAGCCGGTCGCTGTCAATGCCCACGAATTCGAAGTCTTTCTTCTCCTTCAGAAGCCTGTAGTTGAGGGAGAAGCGCAACCGCTCGTAATCTGGGTGGTCGGTGCGGCGGCCCAGCACGTCGTTCATGATATCCCGGTCCGAGGCCACGCCGCCGGTCTCAGGCTCTTCCAGATACTCTTTGATACGCCGGAAGTCGCCTTTGCTGAAGCGTTCCAGACTGTCTTCTGGGAATATCTCCGATCCGAAGCGTATCAGGCGCGAGTCGGCCTCCACCGCGTTCTCCAGCATGCGGATGAGAGCATCGGCCACGCGTTGGTCGGCCATGATTTCGTCTACTGGTCGGTTGAGATCGAAGGTCACATAGCCGTCCTCTGTGGGCACGCGCACCTCAACCGGCCCTGTAACCACCTGTGCTCGCGGCTGAGTTGGCGGGGCGGGCTTTGCCGGCGTCACCGGTGCGGCGGGTACCTCCACAGGTGTTTCGGGCGTGGGTGGCGGGGCGACTGTTGCGGCGGGCTGTTCGGCGACCGGGGCCACCGGGACCTCCGTCGTGGCGGGGGTGGCTGCCTCGGCCACTTGGGCTTGGGGCACCTCGGTGCGTGCGGGAACAGGGGGCACCTCCTCCTCCAAGCGCCTTGCAGGCGCGGTGGGGGTGGGTCCGGGGGCGGGCACCGTGGTTGCCGCTTCTTGCGCACGTTGAGGGGCCGGATGGGTCACCTGCCCCTCAACCGATGGCCCCTCAGGTATGAGATGAGGCGGCAGGACCGTGGGGACCTCGACGGCGCGTGGATGGGTTACCGCAGGCCGTATGGTCACGGGCGCGGGTATCTCTACGATGGTATCGGTGATGGCGCTCTTCTCCGCTCGGCCGGTCACCCGGTTCATGAGCGAAGTGGCGTATTCTCTGGCAGCCGTGGGGTCGAGCGTGGTAGCCTGTGGGTTGAGCCGTTGTTTGAATGTATGGACCTCATCGCCCTGCTCTGGCCTGTAGGCACGACCGGCTTTGGTGGTGATGAATTCGCCGCCTTCTCCGCGGGCGAACACCTCTTTGTTCTTGGACAGGGCCGCTTCTATCTTAGGGGCAAGCTCTTTTGGATCGGCGCCCGCCATAGGGCCACCCTCCTTTGTCAGGGCCGCCGCTATTGCCTCCACGCTCATCCGAATGGGTGCGGTCGCCGAGAAAAGGATGCCCTTGCGCCGCATAACCTCGAAAGCGCGGGCCGCCAACTCTTGCTCTTGTTTGGAGCCTTTGAACTCTATGTCAGTATCGGTAGCCATGCTCGTTTGTGGTCTCCTTTACAGGCGAGGAAACTGCGGGTCGCCTTGGGGGTGAATGGGTGAACTCCACACTGCGTTGACGACCCTGTGGCAGATCATCTACCTCTGGGTGTCTGAGTATGGGTGCGTATGCCTCGCTCTTCTTGAAGCAATTCGATGTAGCGTCGAGCGAGCGATGCAAGTGTCTGCGGGCGTCCAGTGCGCCGCATCCACTCTATCAGCCGCTCCATGTCGCGTGCGCCTATTGAGACGTCGGTGGTTGCCAACTTTCCCCCTCCGTTATCCGGTAAATAAAGGTCGTTCTTAGCTATTGTACAGGATTAAGGCGCGCTTGGCAACGAACCGCAGCTGACAGCTTCCCCAACAAATAGTATGGATTAATACTACTTCATGGCATTTTGTGTGCAATAGAGGGATGGGTTTGGATGGCACAGCCCTCCCCGGCCCTCCTCTTTCTCCCATCTTGCATAATATGCATTAACCACCGAGGCACCAAGCACATGGGACCGGTGACGCAGCGCGGGCGTGCGGTCCGCATATCTGGCACTGTGGACTTACTCTTCGTATTGTGGGCGGGCGGGACGCTTACGCCCCCGGTTGAGTATGGCATGCCCTTTGGCCTTGCCCGCAGAGGCCGCCCCCCGATTCCCCATTATTGCCGGAAGCCGAGACCCCAACGAGCGCTCGTGGTTGCCATCCTAATACCCTTGTGCTATATTGGTCATGTGCCTGATATGCTTCGTATGCTTCCACCGACGGAGTCGTTGGTGACAACCGGCAGCCGGCAGCCGGTGCCCATGCCGTACCGGCCTCACCTGCCGGGACCGCCACAACGCAGGCGAGGTTTTGCGTAATGCCCACCCCCCCGAAAGATACAGAAGACACAACCGGTGCGCCTGCACAGCGGCCTCAGATGCCGCCCAACGACCAAGCCGCCGCAGAGGCCGAAGGGGCTACCGCTCCTTGGTCCGGCCCGCCGGATACACTGCCCGCGGGCGTGGAGCCACAGCCCGAGTTGCAGGCGCAGTCCAAAGACGAGGCCCCACCTGCCCGAGGTCGGGAAGCGGACAAGAAAGGACCGAGCACCGTCCCCCTGCTCGATCTGGAAGTTCAGCCCCTGCCAGTGCTGGCCCCCGGCACGCTGGTGGGCGAGCGCTACGAGATAACCTCCCTGCTGGCTGCCAGAGGTCATACCAACATTTACAGCGTGGTGGACCGGCAGGGTTACCGGCGTTGCTGGGCATGCGGCGCGGAAAGTTCGATGCAGGACGACATGTACTGCGTGGAATGCGGCGCTCAGCTGACGGGCAAAAGCTACCGCCTTCAACAGTTGAGGATAGCCCGGCAAAACGGCACGGATGAGAGCGTTGTAGACATAATGCCTGTACCTGAACCTTTGATAAATAATCTGGTGCCCGGGGTGGTGCGCGTGTTGGACGTGATATGGGCACCTGATGCCGGTGAAGCATACATAGTGTGGGATGAGCCGCAGGGACGCGCCCTCTCAACATGGCTGCCACAGGACGAGGCCGCGGGCGTGCCGGAAGCGGCTGAGGGTCAGGCATACGCAAAGCCCCACGAAACACTCGCCGAGGAGCAGGCGGCCGGCTGGACCGCGCAGGCCGCCGAAGTGTTGGCCCACCTGCACGCCCATAATATAGTGGGGTGCGCTATCACTCTGGATAACTTGGTCGCTCAGGCCGGCGATGGTGTGTGGCTGGTGGATCCTTACGGCTGTCGAGATGCCTCTACTCTGCCGGAACAGCAGGTCGCGGCGATGCAGGCCTCGGACGTGCGCGCGCTGGCCACCGAGCTTGAGCGTTGGTATCTAGCCGTGCGCCAACACGATGGCACTGCGGACACACCCGCACCCATGCCCGAAGACGGCCACGCCATGGTAGCATCAATAGAGGAGCAAACGGGGCCGCTCGACACGCCCAACCTCGCCACCTTGCTCGCGCAGGCTAAAGTAGGGGCCTATGCCACCGCTCAGGAGTTGGCCGAGGCGCTGCGCGACCTGCACGCAACACTCCAACCCCCCAGAGACCTGCAACTCTTGAGCGGGCGAGCCTCCGATCTGGGCATGGTGCGGCAGGTAAACGAGGATACCGTGCTGACGCTTGAGGCCACCGCATTAGAAGAAGGTGGCAACCTGACCATAGGCCTGTACGTAGTGGCCGACGGCATGGGGGGGCACCAGAGCGGCGAGCTGGCATCCTCCATAGCGGCCCGCACCATCGGCTCTGTGGTCAACTCCGCGCTGCTGGGGCCGCTCTTGGCGGGCGACCCGGCGGCTATAGACAGCAGGTCCTGCGCCGCTCTGCTGCGTGAAGCAGTACTCGAGGCCAACAGGCGCATAAGCGAGTTGGCGCGCGAGCGCCATTCCGATCTGGGCACCACAGTAGTGGCGGCGCTGGTCATCGGCAACCATGTTACGGTAGCCAACGTGGGCGATAGCCGGATGTACCTGTGGACCGGTGGACGGCTCAAGGTCATCACACGCGACCATTCCTTGGTAGCTCAACTGGTGGAAACCGGACAACTCGCACCGGAGGATATATACACCCACCCGCGCCGCAATGAAATATATCGCGCACTGGGCGATGCCAGACTCGATGTCGAAGAGGTGGACGTGTTCATCCGCACGTTACAGCCGGGCGATGCCATTCTACTGTGCTCCGATGGGCTGTGGGACTATGTGCGCGACCCGCAGATCGCCGGCATTCTGGCCGACCACCAGCACGCACACCCACAGGAAGCCTGCGCCGCCCTCGTGCAAGCCGCCAACGCGCAGGGTGGAGAGGACAACATCAGCGTGGTGCTTGTACGCGCCATACAGAGCCGTAATACAGGTAATACGGGTAATACAGGGTAGTGTATTAGTTTCGGCTTGCGTTCGACGGCTAAGCAAAACTCCCGCAACCTGAAACGAGTTGGAAGGAGGCAAAGGACAAGGCAAAAAGACCAGCAGATGATACACGAGTAATGGCCGTTCGAATAGACCCGGTAGATCGGCCAGTTCTCAAAGACGAGGACCGACGAAACATGTGTGCAATGGCGCATACTCACAACCAACGGTCAGATACGCAAGATATACCCGATGCAGTTGGAGATGCCATGACCGGCAAGCGAGCACCAACCACCGTGCTGGTGCCGATGCTGAACCTCAGCGTAGCAGAGGACATTTTGCAGGTTGCGGCTATACTGGCCGCAGGGGAAAGTACGCCCCCGGCCCATGGAACCGGGCAGGGCCGACACCCCGGACAACATGCCGGACAGTATCACCCGCACAGTGACACCGAGCGCATTGCCGGCATCCCACGTGTGGTGGTGCTCAGCGTGGTAGAAGTGCCCCCCGACCAGTTGCTCACCAGTGGGCTGGGCATGGCTCGTTCCTATCGGGCACTGCTCGATTTCCTCCCATCTCACATACACATTGGCGGGTGCAGCGTGCGCGTGGATCGCATTGTCAAGGTAGCGCGCGACGTGCCGTCGGCTGTGCGGCAAGCAGTGGCCGACGAACAGGCAGGAATCGTGCTCTTCTACTGGAAAGGTTATTCCAAGGATGCCCGGCGTTACGCCTACGGGCGCACGTTGGACGCCATGCTGAAAGACCCTCCGTGCATCGTAGTGCTGGCCCGCCCGGAGGGGTGGCGCAACAGCAGGCGGGTGCTGTTGCCCGTGCGCGGCGGTCCCTCAGCCGAGCAGGCGCTCAACATCGCGCTGTTGCTCGCCGAGCACGCTAACCTGCCCCTTACTGTGATGCACAACGTGCCCACCGCGCACAAGCCGGTTGGCGCAGACGACATGGGCGCCAACGGCCACAGAAGCACGCATGAGCGCTCGGACACGCAGGTCGAAGCGCTGGGTGAGCAGCCCTATATCATGTTCATGGAGCACCTGAAGGCCGCCATCAGGTCGGTGCAGGTGCGGGTGGATACCGTGCTTACAAGGGGGCAGGATCCAGTGCCGCAGCTGCTCAAGGAAATCCACGCCGACGATCTGGTGATAATGGGTCTGGCCCCACCCGGGCGACCAACCGGCGAACAGCGCGCCCGTCACACACAATCAACCGTGTCCCCCCCACCCACCCACGCCGGCACTCCGGTGCCCCTCGCGGTGGCAAGAGAGAAAGGCCCCCCGGTGATGCTGGTGCGCACCCCTGAAGTAGTGGACCTTGAGGAGTACGCTCGGCAGATGCGTACCAGACGGAGTAGAAGGTCGTCCAGAGACCTGCCCTTCGAGCAGTGGTTCGTAGAGAACACGTTCCACGGCGACGAATTCAAGGACCCCGGCGAGTTTGTCAGGGCCAAAAAGGCCGCCGGCCTGACGATAAGCGTAGCCCTGCTAACCTCCAACGACGAAGAGCGCATGCACTCCATCATCACCGGCCTGAAGCGCGTGCTGGTGGAGATGCACCCCATAGCCGACCAGATAGCGGTGATCGATGCAGGCTCCACCGACCGCACCATGCATATAGCCCGATCGCTGGGGGTAGAGGCGTATTCAGCGGATGAATTGTTGCCGGAGCACGGCAGCCTGCATGGGAGGGGAGAGAGTTGGTGGAAGAGCCTCTCCGTCTTACGCGGGGATATACTGGTATGGCTAGACCCGCGCGCCCGTCGTTTTCACCCCGGCGCCGCGCTGGCGCTCGCGGGGCCGCTTGTGCGGCTTCCCACCCTGCAACTAGTCAAGGCATTCGGCCGGTCTTCGGACGACGATCGGCAGAAGCACGCGCACGGTGCACAGGATGCCTCCGCGCCCGGAGGGCACCCACCGGCAGAGCAGAAGCAAGACCTGCTACACGTGGACTGGGGGCTTGGCGCATGGCCGCATCGCGAAGCGGGGGCACTGGCCGGTCGTCTGAGGGTGCGGGCTTTGAAGCCCACCGACCTGAAGGCCCTGACCCCGGCGCAGCTCGCCAGCCTGCCTCCGCAGACCATAGTGCAGGTGCTGTGTCCACCACTCGCGGGAGTGATCGCGCCGTTCGGGCGGGATATGGCAGGCAGGCGCCAAGCCATGCTGTCAGTGCCGGCCTTCGCTGGTGAGAATCTGGAGCTTGGCCTGCTGTTATCGGTTGCCGCTCAGTATGGGGCGCGGGCCATCGCACAGGTGGAATTGACCCACACCCGGCCAAGCCCACCCCCTCAGCCCGGCCTGCACAGCGCGACCGAAGTGCTGCAAGTGTTGGCTCGCTGTCTGCAAGACCCCACCATGCGCCATTACGCTCAGGGATTGGCCCTCAAACTGCAAGCAGAGGTGGAAGGCAGGGGGGCATACCCGGCAGGCGATACAGAGATACTCGAAGTGCGTGCCCTTGGCCCCGTGCAACGCCCACCCATGAACTCGTTGGAACGAGGGGACAAAGGCCGACGTACGTAGCTCCCCTATCCCACGAGCGGTCAAGGCCCCGACCTGTAATCCTGACCGGTACTCCGGCGAGCTTGGTAGGCTCTGTATCGCCTGCGCAGATACAGGCCGATGCCTATCAGCGCCGCCGATAGAGCTACACCCGCCGACAGCCACACGAGCATGGCTCCTGCTCCTGTGCCGGGGAAGTTGCCGAGATTGAAACCCCCCGGCCACGGGGCCACGGTGGCCCGCGGTTGAGCCTGCGCATTGCCACCTTGTGTGCCTTGTGCAGGCAGAGCCTGCGCTACCCTCGTGCTGGTGGGTATGGCAGGTGGGCCTGCCTGTCGGGTGCCGGTAGGTAGACCTGCGGGCGTGGCCGGTGCTGCCGTCGGCGTAGACTGTGCACGTGTGAGGGTAGGGCTGGGCTGCACAGGCGTGCTGGTGGTAGCAGGGGCCACCGTCACCAAGGGCGTGGAGGTGGGGGTATCCTCGTCAGGCATAGGGGTATAAGTAGGCCGCGGCGTATAAGTTGGCAGCGGTGTGTAGGTAGGGCGCGGCTGGAAGCGCCTACCCGGGCGGGTCTGTCCGGAGGGGTTTGTGCTTTGCGCGGTCACGGCTGCCCTCGGTGTGGGCGTGCAGCGGTTCCTGCCTTTATCGTCGCATTTCGGCTCCGCGGTTGGCTTCGGTTGAGCCGCAGTGCCGGTCGGAGAGGGCGTGCGGCGTCCGGAGCGAGCCGTGGGCGTGGCAGTGGCGGTCAAGCCAGCCGTTGGCATAGCTGTGGCGCTCGCTGCCGGGGTTGCCTCACGGGTGGGTTTCGGTTCTTTGGTGGGTTTCGGCTCGTGTGTGGGTTCCGGTTCTTGAGTTGGCTCCGGTTCACTGGTGGGTTCCGGTTCTTGGGTTGGCTCTGGCGGTTGCGTAGTTGGTGGCTCGGTTGGCCTTGTCTGGCTCAGGTAGGTCGGTTGCAAGGCGCGGGCCGGTTGTGGAGAGCCGGCCACGGCAGTGATACCGGCCAGATCGCTGTAGCAGACCGCCAGAACCAGCGCGAGCACCGCCGGTGTGGCCATCAGCCGCCCAAGTGGCAAACGGCGTTGGTGTTGCGACGTATGGGACGACGTTTTGTTCATGGCTATGCTCCTTCCTTCCGATACGGTAGACATATCGCTCGATGAGTGCTTCACCGTTTACAGACAGCCAGACCTGTTATACCAACCCCCTTTGACAGGCTATAAATTGTGGTGGATTGGGGGGCACCCCCATACCCCGGCAGGGGAGCGCCCCTGCACCCCTACCATTATGGGGAAGGCAAGTGGGGATTAGAGGACACCCCGCACCCAGAGGGTACCTGCCAGCAGGGGCGCTCCCCTGCACACCCTTGTTTTGCAACCCCCCCTTAGAGACTTGGTATTACGGCGCCCTACGTCCGGTCTGAGCCGGTCTACCTTCTCATCTGCTCTTTGTGTGCAAGGGGAAGCACCCACCAGATGACCCCGGCCAGTACAGCTACAAGCCCAGCGGCTACCAGCGACTCGACATCGCCCAGCACTGTAGATACCACCAGCTGGGTGGACAGCACCAGCGACAGAGTGAGTGGTACCAGCCCGATGATGATCATGCGTGTAGCAAAGTCCTTGAAGCGCGCCCGGTTTAACACCGGCCGCTGGAGCCGGTGGTGCGCTGCGGGTGCGGTGAACAACACGAGGCTTATGATAGAGCACAGGAACGTGGACAGATACACCCAGCGCTCGATCTGGTTTATCTCGGCGAAACCTTCGCTGAAAGGTAGTATTATCAGGAAAGCTGTAAGCACCTGCGCCCCCTGCAACAGGATGCGCAGTTCTTGCAGCATGTCGCCGAGGTCATGGTCCACGCCTGCCCCCTCCGGCCCTCCACCGCCCCCGCCACTTGGGTGACTGCCGTCAGAGTCACCGGCTTCGGCTCTTATATGTCTGGCAGTTTCTTCCAATTTCATCGGGCTTTACCTCCACGCACATAGTCATCTTTGCTCAGGTTGCACAATTCGCCTATGCTGTCGATCACAATATCTGGGTCGGGCTTGCGGTATTGGCGGGGGTCGGCGGCGTAGTGGCCTTGCCTGACCCACACGGTAGTGAGGCGGTCGCCCATGAATTCTTTAGCCCCGGCCAGTATGGGTTCTTTATCGTCCACCAGCACATAATGGGTAGCGGGCAGGCGCGCCATCACATCCTCGAAGCAAGTCTCCTTGTGGGTGTAGATGAGCACATCGGCAGGCCCGCCCACTGCCTCAGTCAGGCCGGCATTGGCGATCTTGCGCGGCTGGTAGTCCTCATCGCCATCTGAAAGTATCGCCACCTCGCCCATCTGACTCAGGCATCGGACGGCGCGCAGGCTATCGGGGTATAGATATCTGTGGTAGGGCCAGTGGTTGATCAGGTCGGCTACCTGTCCGGCCACCACCCTGTCTTCATAACTGTCTGCGAAGCGCTTGAGGGTCTCCGGGAAGCTCACCACGTCAAGTTGATGGCGCACCTGCTCGTAGAGCTGCCAGAAGCGCCGCACCCCCTGCTCGCCGAGCAGCCGCAGGAGCGCGGCCTGCATGTCGGCCTTGGAGCGGTCGTTGTCCAGCAGAGTATTGTCCACGTCCAACAGGAACGCCAGATCGCGCTGTTCCTTGCCACCCATCGCGCCCTCCCTGTATACTGTCATCGTCATCGGCATGCATTTCTGCCGTCTCTGACAATAGATAATAGCTAAAAGCGTACCAACGTTTTCAGGTTTTGCTTTATGAACACCACGTCCGCGGCGCCCTCCGGCCACATTCCTCGCCTCAAGCAATGGGCGACTGTCCCACCGTTTGTGCTGCCCTCCACAGCGGGCGGCCAGACCGGGCCGGGCGCTCTGCGCAGCAAGTACAACGTAGTGCTGGCTTTCGTGGAAGACAGCCCCCAAGGGGGCGGTTATCTGCTGAGCCTTGCCCGTGCCTACCAAGACATACTGCGGCGTCAGGCCCGTTTGTTAGTGGTGGTGCCACTGGAGTTGCACGCGGCCACGAGATTGAGAGAAGAGTTGGACCTGCCCTATCCTCTGCTCGTCGACCCCGACGCACGCACCACCCGGCGCATGCTGGGGGCTGGCAACGCTAACGCCGTGCTGGTGGCCGACCGCTTCGGGCAGGTCTACTACCTGCGAGTAGCCCCCTCCGCAGGCGCACTGCCTTCCATGAGCGAAGCGCTCGACTGGCTGGACTATATACAGAGCGAATGCCCCGAATGAAGCGATGGGTCAGAGAGCCTCTGGGTCAGAGGCGAGAGTTGAGGAAGGTTGCCACAATGCACATACTACGCGCACTATGCGCCAACCCGCGCGCACTTGGCATATCACGCTTGTCAAGCTCCTCACGTTGGTTCAACCCCTTTTTCTCGGCCCTGCTGTTGGCCTGTGCGGCCCTCGCGGGCACGGGCACAGGCGTGCAACTTGGGACACCCATGTTGCAGGGCCTTGGGGTGGCTGCCGCCCCACAGGCACAGCCCCACGACGGCACCGAGCCACTGCCTCCGGGCACTCGCATAGAGACTGTGCTAGAGGGCATGAACAACCCGGTAGCCATGGCCTTCGACCCTCAGGGCCGGCTCTTCTACACCGAAAAGACCGGGGCCGTGCGCCTGTTCGCCAACGGGCGCCTGCAAGACAGGCCGGTCATAACCTTCAATGTCGAGAGCAGTTTCGAGCGCGGCCTGCTGGGCATAGCCATAGACCCTAACTTCAACAGCAATCGCTACATCTACGTCTACTACACCTGTCGGGGCACGCCTGAGTGTCCGGACCAGCAGAACAGAGTGGTGCGCTTCGTGGAGAGGGACGGCACCGGCTCCAACCCCACGATTATATTCACCTCGCCCCAGAACGCGGGCAACCACGTGGGAGGCAACATCCACTTTGGCCCCGATGGCAAGCTATACATCACCATCGGCGACAGCGCCAGCTCCAGCAACTCGCAGGAGCTGAGCGTAAAGCAGGGCAAAATACATAGGATCAACCCCGACGGCACGATCCCGCCGGACAACCCGCGGTTCAATCGGCCCGGCGCCTTGCCTTCGATATGGGCCTATGGCCTGCGCAACAGCTTCGATTTCACCTTCGACCCCGTGGTGTGGCGCAGGATATTCGCGTCCGAGAATGGCCCCGGCTGTGATGATGAAATGAACCGCATCGAGGCCGGCTACAACTACGGGTGGGGAGCGCCCAACTGGCGGTGCAACGAGGAAGGCATTGACCCCCAGTACAACACCATCCCACCTCTGTGGTACACCCCGGCCAGACACTGTTGCCCGGTGCCCACAGGCATAACCGTGTACACCGGTCACCAGATACCCCAGTGGAAGAACCACCTGTTCATGGCCATGTACGACGGCTTCCTGTACCACTTCTACTTGAGCGAAGACCGCACGCGGGTCACCCAGACCAAAGTAGTCGAGGGGGTCACGGCCAACATGGACCTCCTGACCGGCCCGGACGGAGCGCTGTGGTATATGCAGGGTGGCGGCTACGAAGACGGCGTGCTCAAGCGCATAGTCGGTCCCGGCGCACCACCCGCGCAGCCCATGCCCACCAGCGCACCCGCTCCCCGGCCCACTGGCACGGCGGCCCCTTCCCCATCCATTCCGGGCACCCGCACCCGCACCTTCCCCGAGACGGGCAAGAGCGTGCGTGGCATCTTTCTGGATTACTGGGAGCGCAACGGCGGCCTTATGCAGCAAGGCTACCCCATCTCTGAGTTGATGACCGAGGTGTCTGAGCTGGATGGCAAAGCCTACACCGTGCAATACTTCGAGCGGGCGGTGTTCGAGTATCACCCGGAGCACGCGGGCACCCCCTACGAGGTACTGCTGTCGCAGTTGGGCACCTTCCGCTACAGAGACAAGTATCCCAACGGCGCACCGAACCAGCGCCCCAACACAAGCCCCGGCTCGGTGCTGTTCAGGGAGACCGGCAAGCGGCTGGGCGGGGTGTTCCTCGAATACTGGCGCA
>DAOTTC010000065.1:0-3325 GCA_034437815.1 Chloroflexia bacterium
AGCGTCTTACGGCAAGGGGCATCATCGGTGGGTACAGCGATGGCACGTTCCGACCGGACAACAACGCCACGAGGGGACAGGTGAGCAAGATAGTGGCCAACGCCTTCTTCCCGAACTGCCAGACGCCTTAGGGGGCGCACACGTGCAGTCGAGCTTTGCGATGTCGGCTCAGGGGGGGTGCGGGCAAGATGCCCGTAAACACACAGGGATAGGGGTTGGGCATAGGTGTGGGGTGTGGGTGAGACGCCCGGCGCTCCGTTGGTCAGTATAAACATAAAAAGGGGCGGCTCTGCTGTGGCCGCCCCTTCGCATTACATTATCCGATCTGATTGCAAAAAGCAATGAAATACCACCGGGGTACTTCCCACCCCGGCACGGGCACGACCTGCTGGCGCCCTCACCTCACCTCACATTACATTACAGGACAGGTGCTGGGTGTGGTGCTCCCAGCGGGTTGCCGGTGCATCACGGGAAGATACCGCGCAGGCGGGTGACCGCGGCTACGCGGGAGATCGCCAGCATGTAGGCTCCGGTGCGCATGTCCACACGGTTGTTGTCAGAGGTCTCGAACACGTCGTAAAAAGCCTTCTTCATGACGCGTTCCAACTTCTGGTTGACCTCTTCCTCGGCCCAGTAGTAGCCCTGAATGTTCTGGGCCCACTCGAAGTAGGACACAGTCACCCCGCCCGCATTCGCCAGTATATCAGGCAGTACCATGATGCCCCGGTCGTACAGGATGCGATCGGCCTCGGGGGTGGTGGGGCCGTTGGCGGCCTCGGCGATCATCTTGGCCTTGATGCGGTCGGCGTTGTCGGCGGTGATCACGCTTTCGAGGGCCGCAGGGATCAGGATGTCGCACTCCAACTCCAGCAGTTCCTCGTTGGTGATGCGGTCCACGCCCGGGAAGCCCTCCAGCGTGCCGTGCTCCTGCTTGTAGCGCAGGGCGCTGTTGGGGTCGATGCCCTTGGGCGAGTAGATGCCCCCCTTGCTGTCCGACACGGCGATGACCGTGGCCCCGTCTTCCACCATGAGGCGGGCGGCGATGGAGCCTGCGTTGCCGAAGCCTTGAATAGCCACACGCGCCCCGTGCAGGCTCATGCCCTTGACCTTGACCGCCTCGCGCACCACGTATTGCAGGCCGCGCGCCGTGGCCTCGTTGCGGCCCAACGAGCCTCCTACGCCTATGGGCTTGCCGGTGATCAGGCCGGGGATGGGGTAGCCGCGCATCATGGAGATGGTGTCCATGATCCACGCCATGGTCTGCGAGTTGGTGTTTACGTCGGGGGCCGGTATGTCCACCTCAGGGCCGATGATCACGGCTATCTCAGCGGCGAAGCGACGGGTCAGGCGCTCGATCTCGGCCAGACTGAGCTGTTTGGGGTCTACCACCACGCCCCCCTTGCCCCCGCCGTAGGGTATGCCCACCGTGGCGCACTTCCATGTCATCCACATGGCGAGGGCCTTGACCTCGTCCAGCGTCACGTCGGGGTGGTAGCGGATGCCCCCCTTGGCCGGCCCCATGGTCAGCGAGTGCTGTACCCGGTAGCCGGTGAACACCCGATAGGTGCCGTCGTCCATGCGCACCGGGAAGTGCACCGTCAGCTCGCGCTTGGGGTGAGACAGTATCTGCTTCATCCCCTCGTCGAGGTTCAGCTTGTCGGCGGCGATCATGAACTGCTCGACCGCCACTTGATATGGGTTGGGTTTCTTCTCGTGTACTTTTTCTGTCGCCATTGATGGGCCTCCTCGTTGAGTGTATTGCGTTTCACGTCTGTTGCGTCTGCCTCATGCTCTCCAGCTTGTGCCTGAGCATGTCTCTCACTGTGTTGGCATCGGCCTGACCACGGGTGGCCCGCATGATGGGGCCGATGAAAGCCTGAATAGCAGTGTCCTTGCCTTTCAGGTAATCCTGCACCGCCTTGGGGTTGGAGGCTATGGCCTCGTCCACTGCCTGTTCGAGAGCCGACCGGTCGAGGCTGGCGGCCAGCCCGCGCTCGCGCACCAGTTCAGTGGGAGAGCGACCCGTCTCGAACAGCTCTGACAGCATGCCGCGGGCCACAGTGCGGTTGATCGTGCCCCCGGCCACCAGATTCACCAGCTCGCGCAGTTTGTCGGGGGTGAGTTTGCTGTCCTCTATGCCGGTGCTGGATTCGGCCAGCAGTCTGGCAAGGTCGTTCACGATAAAGCTGGCCGCCATGCGCGCGCGATCGGGGTCCAACTCGTAGGCCGCCTGCTCGAAATAGTCGGCGATGGGCCTTGAAGCGGTCAGCTGGATGGCGTCGTAGCGGGTGATGCCGAACTGCTCCACCAGCCGGTCGCGGCGGGCGTCGGGCATCTCAGGAAGGGACCGGCGCAGGGTCTGCACCTCGGCTTCGCTGAAGGTCAGGGGTGGCAGGTCGGGTTCGGGAAAGTATCGGTAGTCGTGGGCGAACTCTTTGGTGCGTTGGGGCACGGTCACGCCCCGGTCTTCCACCCAGCCGCGCGTCTCTTGCACTACCCTGCCCCCGCTCTCCAGCACGTGTGTTTGCCGGCGCACCTCGTATTCGAGGGCCGCGCGCAGTGCCCTGAAGGAGTTCATGTTCTTGACCTCGACCTTGGTGCCGAACTCCTTCTGGCCTGCGGGGCGCACCGATACGTTGGCGTCCACGCGCAAGGAGCCTTCCTCCATGTTGCCAGTGGATGCGCCGATCCAGCGCAGGATGTGGCGCAGTTTCATGGCATACAGCATGGCTTCTTCGGGCGAGGTGATGTCGGGGCGCGACACGATCTCGATCAGGGGCACCCCTGAGCGGTTGACGTCCATCAGCGTGTAGGGGGTGCCGTCGGGGGCGGTGCGGTGCAGCAGGCGGGCGGTGTCCTCTTCGAGGTGCACACGGGTGATGCCCACGCGAAAGGTGCGCACGAGGTTGCCCCGGTCGTCGTTCACCTCCACGTCGAGGTGACCGTCCACGCACAGCGGCAGGTCGTATTGGGATATCTGGTAGCCCTTCATGAGGTCCGGATAGGGATAGTTTTTGCGGTCGAACTTGGAGAAGGATGGTATGGTGCAGTTGAGGGCTAGGCCGGTGAGCAGGGTCTTGCGCACTGCCTCAGCGTTGATCACCGGCAGGGTACCCGGCATGCCCAGACACACGGGGCACACATGGGTGTTGGGTGGGGCGTAGGCAACGTCGGCGCTGCACCCGCAGAACATCTTGCTGCGGGTAATCAACTGGGCGTGGACCTCCAGCCCGATGGTTACTAGTGCATATTCATGAAACATTCTGTCTAAGGTACTCATGATGATCAGAGCCGAAGTAGTCACGGATGCGGTCTGTCAGTTGTT
>DAOTTC010000066.1:0-42350 GCA_034437815.1 Chloroflexia bacterium
GCCCCAATTTGGGCCCCCATTTGTGGGGAGGTGAGCAACCATGCACCCCCATTTGTGGGGAGGTGAGAGCCGGGGGACACCCGAGCACCCCATTTGTGGGGGAAGGGGAACGAGAGGGGCGGGCGTAGAGGACGGGCGGGCGTAGAGGACGGGCGGGCGTAGAGTAGAGAGAGGGGCGGGCGTAGAGAGAGGGCAGGCACAGGGGCCTGCCCCTACAGCCCCAATTTGGGCCCCCATTTGTGGGGAGGTGAGCAACCATGCACCCCCATTTGTGGGGAGGTGAGAGCCGGGGGGTACCCCGCACCCCATTTGTGGGGGAAGGGGAACGAGGGGCAACCCAGCGCCGATGGTGGGGAAGACCATGCACCCCCATTTGTGGGGAGGTGAGAGCCGGGGGACACCCGAGCACCCCATTTGTGGGGTAAGGGGAAAGAGAGGGGCGGGCGTAGAGGACGGGCGGGCGTAGAGAGAGGGCGGGCAGGCGTAGAGGGAGGGCAGGCACAGGGGCCTGCCCCAACAGCCCCAATTTGCACCCCCATGCACCCCCAATTTGCACCCCCATGCACCCCCAATTTGCACCCCCATGCAACCCCCATTTGTGGGGAGGGGATGATCCTAAATGTAGAGGAGAGGTGATATCAGAAGAAGCGACGCCTGATGGCGGCCACGTTGTTGAAAATGCGCACTCCGAACGCCACTACCGCTGCCAGAGACAGGTCTACGCCCAGCCGGTCACCGAGGAAGGTTAGCCCGGCGGCCAGCGCGGTGTTGGTGAACAGGCCGGAGATGAACAGGCGATTATCATAGGAGTCGTCTAGCTCAGCACGCAGTGCACCGAACACCGAGTCGAGGGCGGCAAGGATTCCCACTGCTGTGTAGCGGGCGTATTCTTCAGGAACCGTTATGTTGAACTGCAAGCCGATAACCAGCCCTAAGAGCAGGAACAGCACCGGTATCCACAGGCTCAGGGGAAACGCACGCGGTTTGTTGTTCTCGTTCATAGATGTAAACCTGCGTTAGCGTTTGATGGTGGGCCGTTCGATGGAGCGTACATCGAGCACGGTCCACGGGCGATTGTCCTGATATGACTGCCGGATGACCGCCTGCACCAGTTTGAGCTTCTGCTCGAGGTTGTCGCCCGTGCCAAACTCGATGCGCTGGCCGGTGGCGGTGATGGCGGTGATGCCGTTGTGGGGTGCCCAGTCCAGCTGTCGCAGTTGCAGGCCGGTGACAACAGGCAGGGTGACATATATTTGCTGAGCGGTGTCTGCGGCGTCGGCCTTGTGCACTGGCATGGGCGCACCAACGGTCAGTGTGTCGGTCATGGGCCCGCGATCGAATACGGTGACGAAGCCGTCGAGGGTGGTGGCCTGCCCTACTACCACGTGGTCGTCGCTGACCAGCAGTGGGGTGCCATCGCCAAGCACCCACACGACGGCCGGGCGCCGCTCCTCGACGTGAATGATGACCTGATTGGGCAGGCGGGTCTCCACTGACACGCCTTTGAGCAGGGCGGTCTTTTCGGCGAGGCGTTTTCGCACGGCGGCTGGGTCTACTAGGAAGATGTTGAGGCCCTGCACGCCCGCCGCTTGGTTGGCGTGCTCGACGCTGAGCACTTTGCTCCCTTCAACGGTGACCGACTGCACGATGTACTCTCTGGAGGTGGCGAAGGACACAGCGGCGGCCACGATGAAGGCCAACCCCACGAGAGCGAAGAACCGGCCCTGTCGCACGTCCTCGGCGAACAGGCGCCAGCCCTGTTTGCTGGCCGCGATATCCCTTGGTCTTTTGGGCTGTAGGCTGTTGACTGGCCGGATGGGGTTGGGGTGCACGCTGCGCAGTTCTGCCTGCGGTTTGGGCCCTGCACGCGTGCCCGAACCCGCGCCAGCAGCCTCTATGTCGCTCATGGCATGGATGCCTCTCTGCAAGGTCTGGATCATAGACGGGGGTGGTTCCCGCCCGTAGGCTATCGCCCATGTGAGGGGCGATGCTTATCACCGGCACACCCGAGTGGTTGTGCGGTTCGGATAAGAGGATACCACAGATCGGTTATTAGTGGAAATCGCCCACGAACTCGATCTCAGGCTCAAGCTCGATGCCGAACTGCTCTTTGACGCGGCGGCGGGCCAGATCCAT
Organism: Chloroflexia bacterium; assembly: GCA_034437815.1. Classification (GTDB taxonomy): domain Bacteria; phylum Chloroflexota; class Chloroflexia; order QHBQ01; family JADMIH01; genus JADMIH01. The sequence continues at coordinate 2,137 of DAOTTC010000066.1, forward strand.
GAGATAGAGCACGTCGGCGGCGGTGGCCCCACCGAGGTTCATCATGAAGTTAGCGTGTTTGGGTGAGAACTGCGCCTGTCCGTGCCTGTAGCCTTTCAGCCCGACCTGTTCTATGAGGTAGCCGGCGGACGTGCCCGGCGGGTTTTTGAATGTGGAGCCTGCGCTCTTGCCCTGAGGCTGTTTGGCCTGACGCTCTTGCAGGAACCCACGCATGATGGCTTGGCACTGATGGTGTGTGTCGCGGTACAGCTTTATGCCTGCGGCAAGGATGATTTCTGGGGGGGACATGGCGCGGTAGCCGTGGGCTTTGAAGCGGCTGGTGCGGTAGCCCAGCTCCAGCCTGTCGGCAGGCCACTGCTCCACCAGACCATCGCGTGTAAGCAGTGTCACATACAGCAGGTCGTCTTTTAGTTCCTTGCCGTGCGCTCCTGCGTTGCTCACCACGCCGCCACCCACGCTGCCCGGCACGCTGGTGGCCCATTCCTGCCCGGTCCAGCCTGTCTCGCAGCTGAGGCGAGCCAGCCGGCTGAACAGCACACCAGAATCCACGTGCCACAGGGCGGTGCTAGCATCCAGCACTTCGTGTGAGATGGTGGCGGTTCTGTTGTGGATCACCAGTCCGTTTATGCCATAGTCGCTCACCAGAACGTTGGTGCCATTGCCCAACACAAGATAGGGTATGCCGTGCCGCCTAGCGAACAGCACCACCGCCACAAGCTGTTCGACCCGGCTCACCTCCACGAAGAGTTCGGCGGGGCCGCCAATGCGCAGCGAATTGTGCTTGCTCATCGGCTCTTCACGCAGTACCTTCAGACCGGTGGCCTGTTCCAGCATGGCAGTTATGTCTCGATTGAACCTTATACCCGCCATCTCGGTTACCTGTACCTCATCGCTCAACCACATCTCACGGGATATGTAGCTCACGGTGTATGCTATTGGTCGGCATCAGGCCGGAGTTGCCCTTGGGATTGCAGGGCGTGCAGCACCGCGTCGCCCACCTTCCAGACATCACCCGCGCCCATAACCAGCAACACATCGCCGGGAAGCAGCCAATCGAGCAGGGTGCGCGCCGCTTCATCGGGCGTGAGGGCAAACCGGGCCTTAGGGTCGTCCATGCGCTCCACGATGTGCCGACCGCTCATGCCCAGAGTGAGCCGCTCGCGCGAGGGGTATATTTCGGTGACCACCACGCGATCGGCGGCGCTAAGCGCACCGACGAACTCGTGCAGAAAATCGCGGGTGCGGGTGTAGGTGTGGGGCTGGAACAACACCACAATGCGCCTGCCGGGGAAGCGCAGGCGGGCAGCTTTGAGAGTGGCCGTTATCTCGGTTGGGTGGTGGGCGTAGTCGTCCACCACCGTCACGCCGCCGGCCTCTCCTTTCACTTCGAAGCGCCGCGCAGTGCCCACGTATTCGCCCAGCCACGCGGCGGCACTATGTGGGGGCAGGCCAAGTTCCGAGCACGCCGCAAGCGCGGCCAGAGAGTTGAGCACGTTATGCTCGCCCGGCACGCGCAGGGATACTGGCGTCGGTTGCATACCACCACGTAGCGCGGTGTAATCCATACCCCCATGGGCGTTGGGCCGCACCTCTGCGGGCCGCCACAGGGCAGGGGGGTGGGTGCCGTAGAGCTGTATGCGGAAGGGAACGGCCTGTTCGGCCAGCTGGTGGTGCAGGGCCAGAGCCGTGGGGTCGTCGGCGCAGAGGAGGAGCAGACCGCCCGGCCTGACGTTAAGCGCGAACTGAGCGAAGGCATCGCGTATGGCCTGCACCGAACCGTAGTATTCTAGGTGGTCGGATTCGATGTTGGTAATAACGGCCACAGTGGGGTGCAGGAACAGGAAAGAGCGGTCGTACTCGTCGGCTTCGGCCACCAGCACGTCGCCCTTGCCCCAGTGCCCACCCGCGCCGAGGTTACGTATAGGGGCGCCAACTATATAGGATGGGTCGCGCCCTGCCCGCGCCAGCACCCATGCTATCATGGCGGAGGTGGTGGTTTTGCCATGCGTACCTGCCACCGCCACGCCGCGCCGCAGATCCATCAGCATGCCCAGCAGCTCGGCCCGCTTGACGATGGTCAGGCCTGTGGCGCGGGCAGAGGCCAACTCGGGGTTATCGGATGGCACGGCGGGTGTGTACACCACACGGGCCGCGTGGCTGAGGTCCTTCAGGTTATCGGGGCTGTGGCCGATATAGACCTTGACGCCTCGCTCTTCAAGGTAGCGGGTTGCGTCCGAGGCGGTCAGGTCCGAGCCAGACACGCGCGCTCCCAGATCGAGCAGTGCGGAGGCCAGCGCACTCATGCCAGCCCCGCCGATGCCGATGAAGTGCCAGTGGTGCGAGGAAAAGTCCATGAGGAGAGATATATCAAGATCGGGTCGGGCCGCCGATCAGCTAGTCGGGCGCACCGTCCGCCAGATAGTGTACACGATTATGACCAGAAGGAAAAGGCCGACGGCCACGGTGCCCAGACCGACCAGAGGATTGGAGCCGGCGGGGCCGCCGAGGTTGATGGAGATTTCGGGCACGACGATGGCGGCATGTGTGTCTGGGGACCCACTGCGCCGTGCGAAGTCGGCCCAGTAACCGAGGATTTGAGACAGTGCTATCACCGAGGCCAACGCCCCGAACAACCCGCCGAGCAGGGCATTGCCCAACCCACCTTCTCCTCTGCTTGCCAGTTTGCGCGCTATCCACCACGAGAGCACGACCAGAGCGATATACAGCACACCCGTAACCACCGGTTCGAAGGGCGAGGGTATCTCTATGGTGGGGGTGGGGATGGAGGACTCGTCTTTCTCTGTGGCGAGGGCGAAGAACTCGGCAAACACCCGGAACAGTTTGTTGATAAACAGGTCGAGTCGCGGGCCGAACCAGCCGGCCACCAGCCCGCTGAAGAATACCCCAACCGTCCACAGGGCCATGATGCGCATGCCCACACCCAAGCCCAGTAGCACGCATACTACCACGGCAGGCAGCGCCCAGTGCCACCATTCGAGCGTGATAGTCACTTCGGTACCTCTGTTTGCACCTCTATTGCTCTCATTATCGCGTTGGTCTGCTGTGTGTTCACCATGTGCCCATGCAGGCTTTCATCTGCCTTCTCCGGTCCTCGAGGGGTTCAGCTTGAACACTCTGGGGCCGGTGGCACGCGACGACAGGGACACCGGTGAGCCGGCATACTTGGAGATATTGAGCAACAGACCCACGGCGGCCAGCGTGATCACCAGCGAGGACCCACCGTAGCTGATGAAGGGTAGGGGCACGCCCGTGAAGGGGATGGCCGAACTGACCGCGCCTATGTTGAGCATGGACTGGAAAACGATCCACGTGGTCACGCCGGTGGCCAACAGCGCGCTGAAGCCATCGGGGGCGCGCAGGGCCACCCTGTAGCCGCGCCACGCCACCACCAGATAGAGCGTGATGAGCAGGGCCGCGCCCACAAACCCGACCTCTTGTCCCCAGACCGAGAATATAGCATCGGTGGACTGCTCAGGTAGCCAGCCGAACTTCTGGCGGGAAGCCCCGAGGCCGAGGCCGGTCAGGCCGCCGGAGCCGAGCGCCAGCAGGGACTGCACCGAGTGGTAGCTCACGCCGCTGGGGTCGTGCCACGGGTCCAAGAAGGCCAGTACGCGCTGCATGCGATATGGGGCGGCTACGGCCGCCATGCCAAAGGTGATGCCTGCCAGCAGCAGGCCGGCGGCCATATGGGTGACCGCCGCGCCCGACACAAAGTACACCACCACTCCGATGGTGAAGATCACCAGCGTGGTGCCCATGTCCGGCTCCAGCATCACCAAGCCAGCGAGCAGGCCGAGCATGATGCCGAAGGGCACCAGCCCATGCGAGAAGTCCCGCACTTTCTCTCCTTTGGACGAACACCAATCGGCCAGATAAAGGATAAAGGCCAGCTTGGCGAATTCTGATGGTTGAAGCGAAATAGGGAGGGGTTCCAGCGATATCCAGCGTTTGGCTCCTTTGATCTCTTCGGAGAAAGGCCCCACCAGCACCACTATCAACAGCAAAACGGCGATGGCGATGGCAGGCACCGAATAGCGCCTCCATCGAGTGTAGGGCACGCTCATGGTAACGAACAGCGCCACACCCCCTATAGCCAACCATTGTACGTGGCGGTTGATGAGGTAGGTGGGGTTGTCGGGGTTTATGCCGCTAGACGAGAAGACCATGAGTACGCCGACGATGCACAGGATCCCGACCACCGCCAGTATCCAGTAGTCGGGGCGCTCGAACCGTCGGGATCGCATGGAGCGTAGATGCATCATTGTAAGCTCGCATCGGCAGGAGGGCGGGATTGTGGGTTGCCCGGCACTGCCTGTAAACCACCGTGAGAATTAGACACCGGCGACGGACCACAGGGTAGGGGTGAGGGATATGTGTATGAGGGAGGGTCGGAGCGCGGTCGCCGGTGCACGTATCAGTCTAGCGCATTACGTGGGGTGGGGAATGGGTTTTCCACAGAACAGGTGGGGATATGGGTTCTGTGTTGAGGGAACCGATATGCGGGCGAGACGCCCGCGCCAGATGGTGTGGGACGCCTGCTCTCAGAACAAAACCCGGACCATCACTGCCTTTTGGGACAGCACTTCAGTTCGAAGTCGAGAATACGGTAGCCGGGGCCGCGGAACACCATGCGGGCGGTGATGATGTCGGTGTCTTGCCAGCCCTCGTCGGGGCCGGGGGTGGGCTGACCGGGGGGCGTGCGCGGGCGCACCCGACCCGATATGGTGGTTTGCACCTCGCCGCCGCCCAATTCCACGGTATTTCTCGTGGTGCGCTTGATCTCATACTGCCGCAGGCGTTCGGAGGCTTCCCTCAGGCGGGCTTCCATGTCTGGGGTGGGGGTGACAAGGCCGGGTGCGAAATAAGCCTTGGCGTCTTCGATCTGGCCCGCTTGCAAGTGCAGGAGGAAGTTGTTGAGCGCGCCTGCCGGGGTGCGCGTGATCTGGTATTGCTCGAAACAACCCGAAAGCAAAGTCGCGGCCAGCACTATCAATACTAGAGTTGTTATAATATTGGTGTTGCGTTGCATGTATGGCACACCTGTCCATCTCGAGTTGAGCGCTACGTTGTGTGCGCGTCTGTGCTCTCTACTCTCTCCGCCTCTGGGGTTCATTATTATGCCTTACGATGATCTGGGCAAAGCGCTGATAATCATGGGCGCGGCCATCCTTGTGTTCGGCCTGCTGTTTCTTTTGCTGGGCCGGATACCGTTCATGGGTAGGCTGCCGGGCGATATCACCTTCAGCCGGGATGGGTTCACCTGTATCGTGCCTCTCGCCAGCATGTTGATCCTCAGCCTGCTGTTGACGCTGATATTGAACATCGTGCTTCGCCTGTTCAACCGTTAATGCCGGGTCTTTGCGCGATGTTGGGGAAGGGGAGGGGAGGGGAGGCCGGTGAGGGCACAGGCCTGCCCAAGCCCTTGCCGCGTTTACTGCACAAAGTGCCATGAAGCAGCACTAAGGTAGGGGAGGGTTGGCACGGGTCATTCATCATCTAAGTCCTGACGGGAACCGATCGAAGGCTCGCCCATTTCGGCAGGCAAGCCGCGCCCACGGTAAGGCTCTATGGTCTTGACCACGAACAGGGCGAACCATGTAAGCGCGGTGGTGAATATTGCCAGCCAGAACATGCCCAACCCCGCCACGATGCCTATGGCCGCGGTGATCCATATGCTAGAGGCGGTGGTCAGCCCGCGCACTGTGGAGCCGGTGCGGAAGATGGTGCCCGCGCCCAGAAAACCTATGCCGGTGATGATCTGCGCGGCGAGCCGGGCCGGGTCGCGCACCGTGCCCAGACCATCGAACCCGTATATGGACGCCACGGTGAAGCAAGCCGAACCTGCGGCCACCAGCATGTGAGTGCGCAGGCCGGCGGGCCGTCGCACGCGCTCCCGTTCGAAGCCAACCACCCCTCCAAGTATGAAGGCCAGCGTTACCCTCAGTATCGTGATGAGGTCTATATCCCTGAAAATAAACACCTGATCCATGCTCATCCCTCCGTTGTTGAGCGTTGCAGGGCAGGAGGCAGAGATGCCGGCAGGAGCAGGGTGAAGGTCGCGGGCGAGGGCAAAGTTCCGGAGCTACCCCCTGTCTCCATGGGCCGATAATGCTGATAATAAAGCGAATGGGCGACCATGACAGGCCGCCCGGACCGCGCACAGCGCAGTGAGGCACAAGGCAGGTGTGTTATCTGCTGCTGCCGGCGGCAAGCGACCTCATGTAAGCCACCATGCTCCAGATTTCGTCATCGCTGTTGGGGCCGCCATATTTCTCACCCCACGCAGGCATGCCGGTCAGGTTGATGCCGTGCGCGGTGAGCCAGTACAATTGCCCATCGCTTTTGGTCTGCGTGCGGGCCTGCCGCAGGTCTGACGCTGGCGGGTACATCGTCTTGCCCAGCGGCCCGTTGCCGTCTCCGTTCTGGCCGTGGCAGATGGCGCACTGGGTCTCGAACAGTTCCTTGCCCCGCGCCAACACATCGGGCTTTGGGCGGCGGTCTGGCCCAAGATATTGAGTGGGTATGCGCATGTCGGCGTATTCAGGGGGCACGGCAATGTAGCGCAGGGCCAGATCGGCTATCGCGGTTTCTCCGGGCAAGGGGGTTTCCTGACGCAGCACGATTGTGCCCATCAGGTAGCCCGTGGCCGCTCCACCCGCCAGCAACACCAGCAGCACCAGTATCCAACAACCACACCCTCTGCCTGCTCTTTCTTCGGCTTGCGGTTCTTCCACCTCCTCGGCTTCAGTGGTCACATCCCGTTCCCGGTAAGTATCCAAGGTTGGCTTTCCTCCTCTGGTACTTTGTGGTAGTTGTACTCATTATCCGGTAGAAAGGTTATGTATTGGGAGGGGGAGAGGCGGGGGACACCCCCGCACCCCCGGCAGGGGCGCTCCTGCACCCCCGCAAAGGTTATGTATTGGGAGGGGCGCAGCGGGCGTCGCGCCCGCCCCACCGGCGCCCGGCTTCGCGCCCGCACCCCCGGACAGACTATAAATTGTGGGGGGGATACCCTCACACCCCCAGAACCCCCGGCAGGGGAAGTTCCCAGCAACCCCGCAAAGGCTATGTATTGGGGAGCTGGGATACCCTCGCACCCCCAGAACCCCCGGCAGGGGAGTGCCCCTGCACCCCCGCAAAGGTTATGTATTGGGGAGCTGGGATAGCTAGCGCCCAGAGAGTACTCGCCGACGGGGAAGTTCCCAGCAACCCCGTTTGGTGTGGTGCACTATTGTGTTTTACATATATGTGTTACACACAGTTGCACGGATGTGCGGAGTACAAGGGTGTGAACCGCCACTGCTTGCCTGCTATTCCTCGTGGAACAACTTCTCACCCGCTCGGATTTCAACCGGCAGTGTGTTTTCACCCGGAGGTAGCGGGCATGAATAGTATGGGCTGTAAGCGCAGTATGGGTTGTACGCACGGTTGAAATCCAACACGTATTCGTTTGTGGCACGCCGGTTGAGGTCCAGATACCGCCCCGCGCCATAGGTCTCTCGGCCGGAAGTTTTGTCTCGGAAGGGCACAAACAGCCTCCCACCGTGCAGTGGTTCGTCCCCGGGGGGCAGGAAGGCGGTCAGCCTGAGGTGCTGACCGTTGAGGACGAATTCCAACCGCCCGATGCGCGTATATTCCTTGTAGTCTCCTGTGGTGGTTTGCACCCTGAAGATGCCGGGGTGCGGCTCGGCCACGAAAGTGGCTGTTACCCGATACGAAGGGTCGTATGGGTAGTAGTGCAGACCATCGAACTCCTCCCTGTCCTCTGGCAAGAGTGGGGAGTCGGGGCTTTCTTTGAAGTACTTGTCTTTCTGCCTGCGAAACGCTTCGACCTGCCGCCTCGCGGTGTCTTCATCACCCGTTGGGGTGGGTTGGGCCGACTCAGCAGGCCGGGCGGCCTGTGCGTCGGCTTGCTTGTATGAATGCTCACTTAGGTCCGTCATCTTATATGCTCCTGTTTATAAGCTTCTGAGCGACCGTTACCCGTCAGGTCACGGTCAATGGGGGTGCGCCGCTACATTGGGGCACCGGCGGGCACACAGGTGCATGCGGCCCATGTGGCCCCGGAACCCCGCAAAGCACCACCCCTCGACTTGTAGCCCTCATTGCCGATGAAGACTGCATCGGTTGTCTGTACTTTTGAAATAGCAAGTGTCATGTCTGTTATGGTGAGGCACCACTACCACAGCGCCAAGATTATAGCATATTCTAACAGCATCTTTGTGTGTTTTACCAGTATGGGTTCCACCAACAGTGGGGGGTTAGGGGTGGTCGGTGGTCAGGATATTAACCACAGGGACATAGAGGAACGCAGGGAATACGGGGTAATGGGATGGATTAGCCGCCAAGACACCAAGCATACCAAGGGCGCCAAGCATAGGGGGCCGGCGACGGAGCGCGGTCGTGTTGTCTGCGAGCTGGGCGGGGCGGGGTATGGGGAGCGATAAGGTATGCGGGCAGGAGGTTGGCCCCAGTCGACCGGGACCACCGGTTATGTGGTTGCGGTACAGTGTTCTCCTCCCTCGCGGATGTCGGTTCTTGATGCCATCGCTATATGCTATACTCTAAATACAGCATACAGGCGCATTGCCCACCACCCGAAGGGTGGGCGGCACAACACAGATGAGCGATCAACCCACTGGTAATCCGCACAGCGATACGCAGACGCAGACGCAGGCACCGGCATGGCTGGGTGATCTGCGCACACCATATGAGGAGTTGGCATTGCGCGCCCGGCGACTACAAAGCGCCATGCGGCAGGCGGGGCTGGAGGGGGTGTTTGCCACACACAACGCCGATGTGTTCTACCTGTCAGGTGTGGTGCAACAAGCGCAGGTATACCTGCCGGCAGAGGGTGAGCCAGTGCTCATGGTGCGCAAGCATTTTGGGCGGGCGCGTGACCTGTCTGCCCTGCCGGCAGAGCGCGTGGTGGCCGTGCGCTCGCTGAGGGAACTGCCGGAACTGGTGCAACAGGCGGGCGGCAAGCCAAAGCGCATAGGATTTGAGTTCGACACTTTGCCGGTGGGGGTCTTTCAGGCTTATGAGAAAGCCCTTGCCGGGCTGGGAGCCGAGCTAGTAGACGCCAGCGCCCTCTTCCGTCAGGTACGCGCCATCAAGAGTCGGTACGAAATTGACCAGATGCGTCGAGCTGCCGAGGTTGCCGATGTGGGGGTGCGCGCCGCTGCTGAGCACCTGCGCGAGGGCATTACCGAGGTGGAACTGGCCGCCGTGGTGGAGGCGGCCACCAGAGCCGCAGGGCACAGTGGGGCAGTGCGCATCCGCTTTTACGGTCAGGAGATGCATATGGGCCATTTGCTGGCGGGCGAGGCGGGTGCTGTGCCATCCTTCATGAACTCGCCCACGGGTGGTTACGGTCCCGGCCCATGGGCACCTTATGGCGCGAGCCGCAGACCTATTCGCCGAGGCGAGCCGGTGCTGATTGATTATTCTGGGGAGTGGGGGGGCTATCTGGCTGACATGACCCGGGTGCTGTGCATAGGCTCCCTGTCTGGCTTCTGGCAGGATGCCTACGCCGCCATGAGGGAGGTGCTTTCTTACTTGATGAGCGCCGTCCGCCCCGGCATGACCAGCGGGCAGGTATATGATATGGCTGTGGAGCGGGCCACCTCTCTCGGCTACGGTGATAATTTCATGGGGCCGCCAGAACAGGTCTCCCCCGGCCAGAAGGTGGCCTTCGTGGGCCACGGGTTGGGCCTCGAGCTGGACGAATGGCCTCCGCTACAGCGCGGCACCGACTTGGTGCTTGAGGAGGGCATGGTGCTGGCGGTGGAGCCGAAGCTGATTTTCGAGGGCAAAGGGGCCGTGGGTGTGGAGGACACATGCCTGCTGACGGGCGGCGGTCTGGAGCCGCTCACGTTCACCACACGGGATATAGTGGTTGTTTGAAACATGCAATGCTTGCAGTTGAAGTTGTGGGCGCCACTATGACGCGCACGGTGCTACCTGCTCGACCCGCCCGGCCCGCCCGCTCACCCCATCCGGCCTCACCCTCTGCCGTTCGTTCCACCGGGCGGCTCTTCAGCCGCTTAAGGGCGTTTGGCGCATCCGGCGGATTACCCCCCTATGGGTCCTATGCTCGACCTGTGCTTATGTGGGTGCTTGCGGCAGCGCTGATGCTGTTATCAGTGGTGTGGGCGGGCGAGCTTATTTCCGGCAGGGACCTGCGCGCCCTCGAACAACATCAGGGCAACGATTCCACGCAAGCCCTCGATACCCCGCTCGTGGCCCAGAGCTTCGTAAGCCCGCGGGCCAACCTGAGCCGGATACAACTGCACCTCGCCGGCATAACGGGCCTGCCCGCGGATGGCCTTATTCGGTTGCTGAGTGGGGATGGCCTCGGCGGCGCCGTGCTGTACGAGGCTCCTCTGAGCAGTGCGAGCCTCGACAACCCTTTCCTTACCATAGCATTCCCGCCCATCAGAGAGTCCGCGGGCATGAGCTACACCATAGCGCTGGAGACGCCCGGCAGGCCACTGAGCACTGCGCTCAGCCTCCGCTACAATTCGTTCGACGCACTGTCATCGGGGCGGATGTACACGCAAGAAGGTGCAGGCCGTGGGGACCTGACCTTCATGCTTGGGTATCGTTACGACCTTTCTATGGTATGGTCGGACGCAGGGCATACGCTGTCCGAGCGGGGGTGGCTGGTGGTTGTGTGGCTCATTTTGCTTGGTGTGCCGGGCTTAGCCCTGCTGGTGTGGCTGCCCAACCGCCTGAGCGCCGGTCAGCGCCTGCTTGCGGCTCCGGCACTGAGCGCGCTGGCTCTGCCTGTATTCTATCTGGTAGCGAGAGCGCTTGGGTTGAAGCTGAGCAGCGTGGGCCTGTGGGTGGTGGTGGGGGTGTGCGGTATGGTGGTCGTCTTGTGGGGCTACAGGGCGTTTCGAGCGCATTCGCACGTATGGCGTGCGGGGGTCACCGTTGCGGATGTGGCCTTCTGGGGCCTGCTGGTGGGGGCAGTGGCGGTCACGCTGGCGGGCAGGCTCGTTGCCCTCCGCGACTTGCAGGCGGGCATGGGTCTGGACGCGTACCATCACACGCTGATAGCGAGATTGTTTGTGGAGCAGGGGGGCATCCCCTCCGGCTATGAGCCATATGCCCCGCTGGTATCTTTCACTTACCACTATGGGTTCCATGCTCTGGTAGCCACCGTCGCCATGCTGGCTGGGATGACAGACCCCACCGAGTTGATGGTGCTCATGCCGCAGGCCGGGCAGATAGGTACCACCCTGCCGGTGCTTAGTTTGACCCTGTTCGGGTGGAAGGTGTCGGGCAACCGGTGGGTGGGGTTGGCGGCGGGCGCGCCGGTTGGTATGGTAAGCATATTTCCCGCTTTCTACGTGAACTGGAGCCGCTACACACAAGGCCTTGGTCTGGCGCTGCTGCCGGTTGCATGGGTGCTGTTGCTGGGAGCGCTGGAACAGCCTTGCGCGAGTGGGGGCACAGCGCGGCCCGGCCATGGCAACTGGAGCAGGCAGGCGGCCCTACGGGCATCGGCGCCGTTCATGCTGGCCGTGATCGGTGCCGCCGGTTTGGCCCTCACCCATTATCGCATAGCGATGATATATGGGGCTGTGGTGGCTGTGTATCTGCTGGGAAAGGTGGCCGTGGCCTTGCGCAGGCCCCGGCGTGAGGCTCTATATCCGGTGTGGCGGGCCGGGTTGGCCGGGGCGCTGACTGTGGTGGCGCTGCTTCCGTGGCTGGTAAATCTGGCGCAGAATTTCACCATGCGCTTCGTCGGCAGGCATACTCCCACGGCTGTCGAGTACTATTCTATTCGACCGTTGTGGGATGCCGGCCTGCTGACCCACCCCTCGTTGATGGCTATGATGATGCTGGCGGTGGTGGGCGCGGTGTTGTGGGTGCGAGAGCGGCGCAACCTTGTGCTCGTGTTGCCTGCCCTCACGTGGTTGGTGCTGGCGGTGTGGTCCAACCCCTATCTGCTGCCGGTGCGTCTGCCATTCGCCGGCTACCTAGATTCCACCACACTGGTGACGAGTGCGTGGTTGCCTGTGGCCCTGCTTGGGGGGTATGCCCTAGCAGGGGTGGGGGCGTGGTTTGCGCGGCTGGGCGACCCCGCCGGCCGGTGGGTGCGCAACGTCTGGAGGTATGCGACAGCGGGTGGGGGCGTGGCGCTGCTGTTGGGTGGGGCGGTGTCTGCCCTCGCGCTGGCCGGCCAGCTGGACAGTAAGCCTTATATCGCGCAGGCCGACGCTGAAGCGCTCATTTGGATGCGGGACCATTTGGCCCGTGATGCCTACGTGCTGGCTAACCCTTTTGCCTTCGGGTGGTCGCCCCGCAATGTGCATGGCTCGGACGCCGGCCTGTGGGTGCCACTGGTCACCGGCGGCATACGCTCATCGGTGCCCCCCTTACCTGCTTATAACGAGCGACCGGCAGACCCCGGCTATTTGGACCAACTGCGCGACCTCGTGCGCTATGAGCCGTTTGCCGGGCAGCAGGCCGACTGGGACGCGCTCAAATCGGCGGGCATAACCCACATATACGTAGGCTCGCGAGGCGGTGCTCTGGACGTGCCCTCTCTGATCGCCAGCGACCGCACCCGGCTGGTATTTCACAAAGACGGTGCGTGGGTGTTCGAATTGCGTTGAGGGGGAGGGGCTGGTGCCACGAACCCCCGCCATGGTGTTGCGTAGAAAGTGCCATGAAGTAGCATCAGGAAAGGAGAACTCGGGCATTGCACGGACAAGACACAGTGAACGGACAGGAGGGGCCGGGACAATTGAAGCTGGGCGCGCATATGTCCATTGCTGGGGGGTATGCCAAGGCGCTGGAGCGCGGCAAAGAGGTATCCTGCACAGTCGTGCAGTTGTTCACCAAGAACACCAACCAGTGGGCGGCCAAGCCCATTACCCCCGAAGAAGCCGAGTTGTTCAAAAAGACGCGGCAGGAGATGGGTTATGGGCGGGAAGACGTTATCGCGCACGATTCCTATCTAATAAACCTCGCCTCACCGGACGAGGCGCTGTGGGAGAAGTCGGTGAACGCCTTTGGGCACGAATTAGACCGCTGTGCGATGCTGGATATACCGGCGCTGGTCACCCATGCGGGGGCGCACATGGGCGCAGGCGAGGAGGTGGGGTTGGCGCGCATCGCCCGGGCGCTGGACCGCGTGCTGGACGAGCGCGCCGACCACGATGTGATGGTGCTGTTGGAGGTCACGGCGGGGCAGGGCACCTGTCTGTGCTATTGTTTCGAGCATCTGGCTCGGGTCATAGAACTGGTCAGCCCGGCGCACCAGCCACGCATAGGCGTATGCTGGGATACCTGCCACCTGCTGGTCGCGGGCATTGATTTCACCGACGAATACAAGTATGAGCGCATGGTCGAGCGGTTCGACCGCATAGTAGGTCTGGACAGGCTCAGGGCCATACACATGAACGATTCCAAGAAGGGGCTTGGCTCGCGGGTGGACCGCCACGAACATATAGGCAAGGGCATGCTGGGTCTGGAACCGTTTCGCCTGATTATGAACGACCGGCGGTTTGTGCACCTGCCCAAAATATTGGAGACCCCCAAAGGGCCGGACATGGCCGAAGACCGCGTGAATCTGGAGGTGCTGCGCAGCCTCGCTGGCGTGAGCGCGGACGTAGATCGAGCACAGCCGTAGCCCGATGATCGGATAGAGCGGACTGCGGCTCTATGCGCTGTGGGTGGCATGAAACAGGGTTTGTATGCGGGCGGGACGCTCGCGCTCCGTGCGGTTGCTGTTGAGGGCCGTCCGCCCGCGCTTTGGCACGCCCTTACGCGAGCCGGGTGCTTGTGTTGCGGGCCAAAGTGCCTGTAGGGTACATAACCACTGGTCCTAATACATCGGTTACTCAGTACTAATACTCCCTAATACAGACAGGTATTAGACTAATGGGTAACCTCAGATCAGGACCTTAGTCCTCTGCTCTTCGGTACGGAAGTCCCATTCTCCCATTCTCTTGGGGCGAGTCATAATGGCCTTGGTGGTTTGGTGGTTTGCAAATCGGTGCCTAGCGTGGCGCTAAACGCACCGCTGTGGAACCATCACAACCGATCCAACACATCGATTCGACACACCCAATAGCTGGCCTCAGTGCCTGAAAAGAGGGCGCGATGAAAGGCATCAGGCAGGCAAGCCACCGGCCGGTAGCTTGCGTCCACCCATACTCCACACTTCGTAAGTGCGTGCCTGCATATGGGCAGAGCCTTACGGAGTTTGCGCTTGTAGCTCCCCTACTACTGCTCCTCGTGTTCGTGCTGATTGACCTTGCGCGTCTAATGCAGGCACAGGTCACCGTGAACAATGCCTGCCGACAGGCGATACGCTGGGCAATCACCGGACAGCAGGAGCGCGACCCGATCACCAACGCGTGGGTGCCCCGGCCCGTCTCCATAGTCAGGCGGGCTACAGAAGGTCTTGCGGGCCTGCCCCTTTCTAATACCAACGACCGCAACGAGTTCGGTTTCCATCAGGTAGAGATCAACCCACCTGATGGTGGGGTACCCAACGAGTATGTCGAGGTGCACGTGTATTATAACGTGCGCATGCTGACGCCTCTGGTGAGCTGGGTGTGGCCCAACGTGTTGGTGCATGGGGTAGAGCGTGCCATCAACGAGGAGTGGGGGGCCGTGCAGAGCTTTGAGCACGCCAACCTGCCGCCACTGCCCCCGCCCTTGCCCACGTGGACCCCCCTGCCGACGGCCACCCCGACAGCCACCCGCACGCCTGTGCGCCCGACGGCCACCCGCACGTCTACTGCAACGGCTACCGCGACGTCTACAGTTATGACTACCGTCACATCGGTGCCATCTGCCAGCGGCACTCCTACCGCAAGTGCGACCAACACCCCCATTCCTAGCGCCACTATTGCAGGGGCCTCGTCCACGCCCAGCCCTAGCGCCACGTTAGCGCCCGCCTCTACTCCGACGCCGGTGCTTACCTTTACCTCTACACCGATTGCCACAAGTACACCGACGGTTATGCGCACACCCACCGTTGTGCCCACTCGCACCCCCACGGCCACAGCCACGCCCGTCAGGAGACTGCTGATCGTGCAAATCATCGGCAGGAAGGAAAACGGCAATGCCCAGCCACTCGACATACTGGTGCGCGTGCGAGACGATCTGGGCAACCCCATAGATGGCGCTACCGTTATGGCGGTAGCCTCCAACGGCAACCAAAGCTGGTCGGGCACCTTACCGGGCACCGGCTCGGGTTACTACATGGTGTGTGATGTAGGGGCGTTCAACGGGCGTGACGGTGGTGGTGTTCAAGTAACGGTAACCGCCAGAAAAGCGGGCTACCAGTCAGGGAGCGGCAGTGCCACTGCTGGACGGGGTAATCTGGGGAGTTGTAACTGATGAGTAAAAAACCAATTTCCGGGCGGGATATGCGCGATGCGGACCGCGCAGAGGGTGGGGACGGCGTGGCTGGGGTGTCTACG
Organism: Chloroflexia bacterium; assembly: GCA_034437815.1. GTDB lineage: Bacteria > Chloroflexota > Chloroflexia > QHBQ01 > JADMIH01 > JADMIH01. Next base: position 17,610 of record DAOTTC010000066.1, read on the forward strand.
AGACGCGGGGAACGCGGGGAGGCCCGCCGGCGCTCTGTTGGTCTGTTGTTGGCGGTGGGAAGAACAGAGGGGCGGGCCGTCTGGGGGCAGAGCGTTGTGGAGATGGCGCTACTGCTGCCCCTGTTGATCTTGCTGCTGAGCGTGCTGGTGGAAGCGGGGCTGGCGCTGAATGCATGGGTACGGGTCAACACCGCCGCTCGTGATGCCACCCGTTTCGCCCTTGATGCGGGGCGTCCGCCGCAGGTGGCCGAGTTGGTGCGCACCAAACTGGCCGGCATAGACTTTGGCTCGAGCAGAACCATCACGGACAGCCCCAATCTGGATATTTACATAATCACCGGCACGACTGGGGTATCGGGCACGATAAGTGTGTGGAGCGTGCGCCACATCTACGATGGTGACGGCGGGGGTCCGGCCACACCCACAGTACAACGCGCTACTATTGAACAGCGTCTGCGGAGTCAGGGGGTGCAGCCAAGCCAGAACATGCCCTTCGTGCTTGTAGAGGTGGATTTCAAGTATACGCCCTTGCTGGGCACTTTGCTTGGTCGGGGCACGCGCCTGCCGATGATGAGTTATGCCATCATCCAGCAATACTGAAGGTGTGCATTGTGGGGTAGTGAAATGAAAACAAACGATCAGCCAAGACGCAGCATGCGGCACGGGTACCGCCGGGTGAGGTCAGCCCTCGCGGGCCGCCCGAGGGGGCAGGCATTGTTGCTCATCTCCCTCATGATGGTGCTGTTGCTGATGTTCATCGGTCTGGCTATTGATGCTGCGCACCTCATGGGCAAGCGAGCAAAATTGCAGAGCGCGGTGGATGCCGCTGTGCTGTCCGCCGCCCAGATGTTGGTGAGCGGTGAGATCAACCAGCCGGCAGCCACCACCAAGGCTTACCAGTTGCTCGAAGCCAATGGCGTGCCCTCAACCAGCCTGCAGGTCAGGGAGGTCAGCTTTCCCGCGGCCAATCAGGTGCGCCTGAGGGCCGTGCAGAGGGTGGACACCTTCTTCATGCGCATAGTGCCTGCCTGGCGCACGATGGAGGTGAGCGCCGAGGCGGTGGCCGATATCAACTCCTATGCCGAGATCAACATCAAGCCTTACGGCAGACCGGGCGAGGTGAACGAGCTCAACCTGATGGTGTGGGGTGTCAACAGCCACCGCAGGCACGGCGACGCTTATTCACCTCGTTACAACACGGGTTCCGCCGGGGCCGGTCCCACCCCCAACGCCGAATATCCCAGACAACCCTACGGTTACCTCTTCCGAATAGACGTGCCGCCCAACTATCCGAGCCAGTACGACCAACTGCTGGTGGAGATATTCGATGCCGACAGCTACAACAGGCCGGACTACCCCCCTACGCCCTGCCCGACTCCCGGCCCGCCGCCCGGCCCCGGCACGCCCACGCCCGTGCCGTGCACGCCCAACGCCAATATGTATGCCTACTGCCCATCTCGCGTCGCGGGCACCTGCACCACGGGCGATGCTCGCTTCGACACGGGCCTGAAGCTCAATGCCTATCCCAACGGCAAGCCGGCCTTCTGGCGCGTAGATGAGCACCGCCGGCCATATAACGCCAGTGCAGGCGGCGAGTACAACGACTCGCATGCTACCACCACCGTGTACTCCATCTGGCACTTCAATCCGCGCATCACCAACGCCTTTGGCGACCCCCGCCAGTTATCCGATTACCCTCCACCGAACGGCGGCCAACCGGTGGCCGTGTATACCTCTACGCTCAACACGGACAACACCGACCTGTCATGGTATCACCCGCCACAGTTTCTGATCAACTTGAAGAACGCCGACGGCAGTGACCGCTTCGAACGAGAGGCCAACGGCAGCATATACTTTTACCTGTACGTGCAGGGGGTGGCCGGGTCCAGCGAGAACAATTATGACCTGCGGGTAGGGCCGCCCGACCTCAACGGTGGGGGCTGTGCCACACCATGCTATGTGAACCAGCTCTATTACACCAACGCCCCTGCGTGGAACGACGGTGGGGCTAAGATATTCGCCAAGCGCGCACTGCCCCTGAACCTCGATACGGGCACACAATTTCCGGTGATCCTAAGCCAGATCAGCAAGCATGCCGCGGGGCAAGTGCTGGGTGTGCGCCACTTCGATATGGACTGCAACGGCGGGTGTGGCACGCAGATGCGCTACCAGATGCAGAGGTGCGGGTGTAACGATCTGCTCGACGATAGCTGTTGGGCCGACCTCACCGACCCTAATGGCAACCCCGCCATTGGCTACATAGGGGGCAACAACATGTGGGTCGCCGGCTCGGGCTTCCCCGACCCAGAACGGGTGCAGATTCCATACGAGGGCACCCCCGCATATGCAACGTTCTTCGGAAGTTCGGGCCAGTGCTCCACATCATGGATGCGCATATACCGCTACCCCTCTTATTCGCAGGACACTACGGTGTGGGAACTGCCCTTCTTACGCCCAAGGCTGATCAAGTGAGTTGGCAGGAGGAGCTTGGGGAGGGCTTGGCGGCCCTCTCAGGCCTTCGTTTTTCCCACCATCGGGCATGAAGGGGGTGTCTGTCGGCACAGGGGCACCCCCGCACTCTCCGCCATTTATCTTGTTCGCCCGGGTGACCGGCATTAGTACCTGCGCGCCTGTCTTCGATGCGGGATAATACTTGCGCTTCTTGGGGCGTGCTTGATGGGTCCTACCACCACGCGTGGTTTCATCCTAAAGTACCAATACCGTCATAGGACCTATGGTACTATCGGTTCAGTACACCCTTCCCATACGCTGTGGGGCAAGTGTGCTGTTCAATATATGGTAGGGAAGCTCGGTTCGATGTGGGCGCGCTTCGATCCACCCTGTTTGCACCAATACGGTTGCTACTATTTGGTCTGCCTGAACACAGGTCGGATTGTTATATGCTACACAGGGTAAGGAAAGTCAGAATAACGCGCGGCATGCTCGGCAGAGGGTGCAGAACCCACAAAGCCCGCGGGCAGAGCCTTGTAGAGTTCGCGCTGGTCAGCATTATTCTATTTCTCCTGCTCATCGGCCTGTTCGAGTTCGGGCGACTGCTGTTTGTGTACAGCGTGGTGACCAACGCCGCGCAAGAGGGCAGTCGTTTCGGCATTGTGCGGCCCCGCGAGGTGTATTCAGCTTCGGAAGCGGCGACCAGAGTGGCAATGGGCACGGCCATCCCGACCCAATTGGTGGTGGCTGATGGCCAGTGCAATGTAGTGGACAAAGCCCGGGAGAAAGTGTGGGGGGTGCGCAAGGCAGACTTGCAGATCAGCGTATGGTATGACGATGGCGGCGGCACTCCCACACCGGTGACCGGCTCCAACCTCGAAGCGGTGGTAATCGCTGGCAACCGCATAGTGGTAGAGAGCAGGTACAGATTCCGGTTCTTGACCCCCCTGATCAGCGATTTTGCCCCCGGGGGCATCGACGTGCGTATGAGCTCGGCGCGCACCCTGCTGACCAACGGTGGGGGCAACCGCCCGCCGTGTAGCTTTCAATACAGCGTGGCTCCCACCCCCACTACCACCCCTACGGTGCCGCCACCCACGCCCACCCGCACGAACACGCCCACGGTCACCCCCACCAGCACTGCCAGCCCCACGCCCACGCCGCGCGCGCTGGTGCTTGCCTCGGTGCTCGTTTACAAGGAGACGGGCAGCAGCAAGCCGATCAATGCCAGAGTGTACGTGACGGACAACGGCAACCCGGCCTCTCCACAATCAGGTGTGAGCGTGCAAGTGACCGTTTACGACTGTAGCGGCTCGACCTGTGTGCCTTATGGGCCATATACTCTGCCCGAACTGTCAGGCGCGCCCGGCTATTATAAGGGTTGTCCGGTGACCGGCCAGACCTTTAGTGGCGACCCCGCGAAGTTCCGATTATACGTAAAAGCCACCAAGAGCGGGTATTTGCAAGCAGAGGGCACTTACTGGGTCGCAAGCGGAAGCACCTGCCCGAGTAACCCCTGATGAGAGCGGGCGAAACCAAAAGATGAGTGGTGCACAAGGAGTGTAGCGGTAAAATGCTGGCGCACACACGAAGCGGACAAACAAATATGAGCAAGCGTAAGCACCGGCGGGGACAGGCGCTGGTGGAGACGGCGCTGATGGGGCTGTTCCTCGCATTGCTGTTGGCCGCCGCAGTGGATTTCGGCAGGGCCTACTACACTGCTGTGGTGGTCACGCAGATGGCCGGTGAGGGGGCCGCCTATGCTGCTGTCAACCCCGACAAAGACCTGACCATGCCCAACCCCTACCCATCTCCGCAGAGCTGTTCGCAGGTAGCAGTGACCGCGAACGCCAATATACAGGATCGCGCGCGCCGGGTGGCTCAGGAGCGGGGGCTGGTGATTCGGCAGCCTTTGGCTTCTATGGTCACCGTTCAGCCTGCGGGGTGTACTTCGCGATGCGTGGGGCGTCCCATAACCGTCACCGTGACTTACCAAGTTGACGACCTGTTTTTGCCCAATCTGGTGGGTATGAACCGGATAACCATCCGCAAATCGGCCAGCCAGCTTATGCAGCGCAGTAGTTACGGTGCTCAAGAGTCTGGCTCATGCGGTGGGTCGAGCAATGACAATTAGCACACCGCACGCAGTCGGTTCGCAATTGCCGACCCTTGTTGACTGCCGACCGTGGTGCCCGGAGGGAAGAAGTGAGTAGTAATACGCACGAGCACGAGAGACACGCACACCCGCTTAACGGGAACACGCACACACGCACGCGCACATACCGCGTGAGCACCAGACACCGGTGTATGAGGGAGGTGGTTCACCCGCACCCACGACACCCGTACCTGCAGCGTGCGCGGCGCGGGCAGTCTGCGCTCATAGTCGCGCTGGCTATCTTGGCGTTGATTGCGGTCGTAGGTCTGGCGGTGGATGGCGGCTCGATGTACACCGAGCGGCGCAAGGCACAAAACGCCGCCGACAGTGGCGCAATGGCCGCCACGAGGCTGCTCTTGCAGCAGTTCGAGGCGGCCCTGCTGGACCCGTCCAACAACGGCAACCTGCCGGGCACCGCCGCGCAGGAGGACGCAATTCGGGCCACGCTGAACCAGTATGTGACCGCCAACGGGGTAATGACGGGCACGGTGGAAGCCTATTTTGTGAACAGCAACAAGCAGATAGTAACCGCGATAATAGGCGAGGACCGAGGCATGGGGCACTGCGGCGTGGCCCGGCCATGTCAGGTGGGTGAGAATGGCATGGTGCCGTGGAATCTGGGCGCGGTTGGCATTACCGTCAAGACCCAGTCACAGACGGGGGCTTTCTTCATGCGGGTCGTGGGCTGGAGCACCATCAGCGCAGTGGCGAGGGCCACCGCCTTCATAGGTGTGGCCACCACCACCGGCGATGTGGCCGTGCAGCCGATAGGCCTGTATACCAGAACGGTGGACATCAATAATATCCGGTTCGACCAATGGTACACGCTGCTTGACGGCGACGTGCAGCAGGGCAGTGGCAACTGGGGCTGGGTGAATTTCAACGGCGAGGCCTCTTCTTCCACCGTGATGGAAGCATGGTTCTACTGCGGGTTCAACCCATCAATAGACAGCACAGAATGGCGGAGCAGTTGGTGTCCAAGCCCCAACCGCTTCGCCAACGCCGCCGGCTATGGACCGGCCAAGCACTACATAAGCGCAAACAGCCCGACCTACGACCCCGCTCAGGACCCCACCTATGTTCCATATTTGAGGTACGGGCCGCAAAGTGCGGGCTGGTGGGTAGAAGGCTCGTCCGGCGCGGTCAACTCCAGTTGTCAGGAGTTCGAGCGCATGGTGCGCGACAGGGCCGAATCTACCCCTGACGGCACCGGCGTGTACCTGAACTTCCCCATATTCGACGAGGTGCGCCAGTACGGAGGCGGCAGCGCACTTCGGTTTCACCTGCGGGCTGTGGCACGGTTCTTCATACGGCCCACCGATGTGTCGTGCAGGCCGATGACGGTGCCCACTCCTACCCCCTGCACCGGGTGCCCCACTCCCACCCCGACCAGCAGCAACCGCACGCGCTGGACGGTGATCGGCAAAGCCAAGAACTTTTATGAGAGTTCCGGCTCAGGCGAACTTGGGGACGTTCGTCGGGCCTTCGGCCGCACTGTGTTCTTGGACCCGTGATATGGGCCTGAGTGAGGCGGCCCGGTACTTTTCTCCTAATCCCCACTCTGCTGTTCCACTCCCCTATAATCCCTAGTTAGCTCTAATGTACAGCGACCGGCGGTACATAGTTCCTATTGTGCCGGGCGCCGTTATATCGGGATAATATGCCAAGTGGGTATGCTCATAGGATGCCTTGAATGCATTTGCCACGCCGCGCCATTTTGCGCGATTTGCCATTTTATGAAGCGTGATAAAGACCGATTCAATGAGCGACAAAGACAAATACAGAAGCTGGCGACATAAACCGTATAGAGTGAGCATCAACAGTCAGGGGAAGGCACGGGGGCAGGCCACCGTCGAGTTCGCGCTCGTGAGTCTATTTCTGTTCTTGTTGCTTCTGGGCATAATCGAGCTGAGCCGTTTCATGTTCGCGTACGGAGTAGTGAGCAACGCCGCTCAAGAGGGGGTGCGCTATGCTATTGTGCGGCCACGCGATATAATCGCGCCAGCGGCGGCCACCCAGACTGCGGCGGCGGGCGGCCCCACGGTGCCCGTGCCCACCGTGATGGTGGTCAGTTATGCGGGTGGGTGCACCATCCTCGAGAAGACGCAAGAGAAGGTATGGGGGATACCCCGCCGGGAGGTGGCCGTGCGCGTGTGGTATGACAACGGCAACGGCACCCCTATACCGGTCAACTCCTCCAATCTGGCGACGGTGGTGGTGCCGGGCAACCGGGTGGTGGTCGAAGCCCAATATAACTTTCGCTTCATCACCCCGTTCATAGACCGGTGGATGCCCGGTGGCATAGCGGTCAAGATGACCGCCGCCCGCACCATCCTTAATCCGGGTGACCAGCCTTCGGAGCTGTGCCGCGCCCCGTGGACGCCCATAGCCACCTTTACGCCTACCAACACGCCGCCGGCCAGCAACACGCCCACGGCCACGTCTACCTCCACGCACACGCCCACGCCTACTCCTACCTCTGGGTTGTCCACCCCCACGCGCACGCCCACCAGCACAGGCACACCGCCCACCTCCACCCCCACGCGCACGCCCACCAGCACATCCACGCCGACGATCACGCCGACCTCTACAACCACCCCCACTGCCACGCCCACGGTGTGCCCGTATTCGGTCACCATTGAGGCCTATAAGGCCACAGGCAACAACTACGTGTATGTGAGGGTAACCGTGCGAGACGCGATGGGCGCCCCTGTGGGAAATGCGCCGGTGTCGGTGGCTATCCGCCCCGCCGAAGTCAGGTATGCGACCACAAACTCGGCCGGGAAGGCCTGCGTGGTGTCGCGCAACAAATACAGAGGCCCGTCGGTTGATGGGTATGTGAGCGTAACCGGGCCGGTGTGCAATGTGTATAACCAGCCGTATGTCACCCAGAACACTTTACCCATTACCTGCCCTTGATGAGCGAGACCATATGAGAACGCAGTTCAAACAGAGCAAAGAAGCCAACAAGGGCCAACGCCAAGGGGCGGTGCGCAGGGGGCAGGCTCTGGTCGAGCTTGCCCTCATGGGCTTGCTGTTGGCCCTGCTGCTCGCTGGGGTCATTGATTTCGGCAGGGCCTATTACACTTCCGTGATAGTGGAGAACATGGCCGGCGAGGGGGCCGCCTATGCCGCGCTCTATCCGGGGCGCGAATACCGCAACAACACCTGTTCCATCGAGACAGTCAGCGACGAGATCAGCATTCAGGAGCGGGTGCGCCGGGTTGCCAGAGAGCGGGGTCTGGTCATAGAGAGCGAGGACCAAGCCAGCGCGGTGATAGCCATATCACCGGCCAACTGCTGGCAGCGTTGTGCGGGCACGCAGTTGACGGTCACGGTCACCTATCGCCTCAACGACCTGTTCCTGCCCAAATTGTTGGGCATCAGCAATATAAGCATCACCAAATCGGCCACCCAGACCGTGCTGAACTCGCCGAGGAAGTTGCCCACCGGTCGGAGGTGTTGAGATGGGCGGCGGGCGGTTTAGAGGTCCGGCCCGCCGGGCATCGCATATAGTGAGTGGGCGTATGACTGGAGCACGAAAATGAATATACATATTACCGAGTATCTTTTGCAGGCAGGTTCTGAGAAATGGGCGCGGCTTCACAACATGGGCCGTGAAAAGGAGGGGCAGGGGAGGTGGAGGGCCAAGCCATCCGCGGCCTTCTCTGCACGCACCGCCCGCCGCCAACGCGATGCGAGTGTGGCGGGTCGAAGCGGCAAGCTCCGTCTGCGTGGGCAGTCCATGGTGGTGATAGCGCTGGCCATGGTGGTGTTGCTGGCCTTTGTGGGGCTGGCTATTGACGGGGTTTCCGCCTATGCCCAGCGCCGCGACGCTCAGAATGCTGTAGATGGGGCGGCACTGGCCGGGGTGCGCATGATGCTCAGTAAATATCAGGACACGGTGTACGCCTTCCATGAAGAGCGGGACGGCAGCGCCGATCAGGAGGACGAGGTGGCGCTGGCGATAGAAACCTATGCCGCGGCCAACGGAATCCTCACCAGTACGCTGCAAGCTTACTTTGTGGATGATTACAAAGAGATCAAGAGCGCACCCGTGGCCTACGCGCCGGACGGCTCGCCATTGTGCGGCACCCTGATCACCCTGAGTCCCTGCACCATAGGAAACAACAACCTGATTCCGTTCACTCGGGGTGCCAAGGGGGTGTACGTGAAAGGCTCCAAGGAGACCGACTCGTTCATCATGAAGCTGTTTGGCTGGGATCAAGTGGGGGCTAAAGCCGACGCTACCGCTTATATGGGACCGGCGACCAGCCTCGGCAACGATGTGGGCCTGCTGCCGATAGGGTTCTTCACCACCACAACGGAGTACGGCAACCTGAGGCCGGGCCAGACCTATGTGCTCATGGAGGGGGACTCGCGGCGCACGAGCGGTAACTGGGGTTGGGTGGCTTTCAATGGCGACGGCAACGCCAACGTGACCGAGGCGTGGATCAAGTGCGGCTATAATCCCACCCTCAGAAATCAGGAGGAATGGGACCGCTGGGCGGAGGACCGCTGCACCGACAACCGTCAGCAGGGGGTGCACGGTTATGGGCCGACGGAATATTACGTTGGCTGGCCCTCTCCGACGGGTGGAGCCTATTATGACTATACGATTCGGTGGGGGCCGGGGCCGCAAGGCTGGTGGCTCAAAGGTTCCACCGGCACGACACGCAGCAATTGTGAGGACCTAGCTCAGGCGGTGCGCGACATCCTGCGCCGCAGCCCGCCCGACTTCCTAGTGCCCGTGTTCGACGCGTGGACCGACACGGGCAGCAATACGAAGTTCCACCTGCTGGACCTCGCGTGGTTCCGCATTACCCGGGGTGAGGTTGATTGCCACGCCCGCGACCCTATCACGCGCGAGAACTATCAGACGTGGCGTATCGAGGGCATATACTTGCAGAAGTATACGGGTGGTGCCGTAGGCAGGCACGGCGATCTACTGCGTACTTCTTTGCACACAGTGTTCCTTGAGCCGTAATGCCGGTCCCCCATGAGGGGGTACGGGAAGGCGAATGGGGTATAAGGGGACACACAGACACAGGGGCGGCAGATGCTAGGTATGGTCTTTGCCGTCTCTGTGTCTGTCCTTTTTCCCGAAGATACGGTCGGTCAGATAGCCGCCGAGCAGGGCACGTGTGGGGCGGGCACCTTCCGCGGCCTGACGCAGTTCGGCACGCAGTTGGCGGTCGAATTCAGAACCTTCATCGGCATGGCTGACCCATTCGGCGTGGGAATCGTGCGCCTGAGTGAGGGCGGCGAGCAGTCCTTGCGCGTCGTCGTTGGCCAGCAAGTCGCGCAGTTGGTGCAGGGCGAGCATGTACTGGTCCAGCCACCTGAGCAAGGCCTGACGGTTGCCCATCAGCGAATCGCGCAGAGTGGCGGGGTTGGCCTGAAGGACCTCCATGATTCGCTTGAATTGCGGCTGGACCACGCCCTTCATATCCGCCCATGCGGGGCTGGCGGCGGCCACTGACCACAATCCCGCACCGGCCAGCAACGGCAACTGCCCCACCGCCGCGAGGTAGGAGTCATGCTCGCGTGGGTCTATGAACAGCGGTCTGGCCCCTATGGTCTCGGCCAGCCATATCACATGGCTCAGGGCCTCGTTGCGAGCGCCGGGCAGGGGCATGATGGCGTATAGGGCACCGGCAAACAGGTCGGGGGTGGGCACGCCGCTGTCTTCCACCGCATCTAGGTCCGCCGATCTGGAGAAGGGCCTGCCCCCTACGAAGCTGACGTGAGGGCCGAGCAGTTCGCCCGCCCATGCCATGACCTGCTCCTTGAAGGCCAGCGTGTCGGTGACCGTGGTGCCTTCGTCGAGCAGGGGATTGAGGGCGGCCAGCACCTCGCGCAGGGCCGAGGCCGGGGTGGAAAGGACCACGATTTGCGCCCCGCGCACCGCCTGCTCCAAGTCGGGCGCTATCTCGTCCACGCTACCGTACCTATGGAGCGCGGCTTGTTCGCGTGCGCGGTCGGGGTCGAACCCCCTTACCGTCAGGGGCGGCTTTTGTGCTTTCTGCGTCGAGGCCGCCCGGCGCAGCGCCATGCCAATGGAGTTGCCTGTCAATCCCAAACCGATGATGGTGACCTTCATGATTCTATTATAACCGGTGTGGCAAGATGGCCCGGCACAGGTGCTGTCAAGGCAGGGGGGCCGGCGCTTAAACCTTAAACCGCCAAGGGGATGGACAGATTGGGGAACGCCGGTATAGCGGCTTGATATGTGGCGGGTGGCCTGCGCACAGTGCGAAGGCGGGGTCGAGCGCTAAACATGCGGGATGCCTGCGCGTCATAATGCCATCCGGTGGGCCGACCCCCACAGAATATGTGCTATACTCAAGTATGAGCGCCTTACGATACAGTTTGCGTCCACTGCATGCGCTGGTGCTAGGACTGGCATTACTCGGGGCGAGCGCGGGTCTGATAGGCGGGTGCAGTGTGCCCCAGCCGCCGCCGGAACTGCCCACGCCCACCCCGGGCTCGCAGAACCCGGAGAGCGAGCGGTTCACGGGCAGCCTGACGCCGGTGCGCGGCGAGGTTGAGCGGGGGTTCACACCACTGCCGGCCCCGCCGGGCGTTATCTACTTCGTGCGTGCCTCTAATCTATGGAGGATACAACCGGACGGCAGAGGGGAGCGCAGGCTAGCCCACCTGCCGGTGAGCGGCCCGCCACAGCCCTCTCCGGATGGCAAGTTGGTGGCCTTTATATCGGGGCGGGACTTGTATGTGGTGCCCTCTGAGGGGGGGGCGCCGCGTCGGTTGTTCACGGGCGATGTGGCCGAGCGTCAGCGGTTGGGTTGGACGGCGGATAGCTCGATGGTGGGCATAATCACGGTGGACAGAACCATGATGGGTGTTGAGAAGGCGTGGGGGGTGCCTGTGGGCGGGGGCGAGCCGGTGCTGATCACCACCATAACCAATGCGCTGGTGCCCAGAGGCGCGACCTACGAGCGCAGTGTGAAATGGTCGCCCGACGGCAAGTGGGTGCTGGTGTCCAGCGTGAACAACCCGATGAAACTGCTCAGGTGGCCGCTGCCTGTCGGGGGTGGTGAGGCTGGCGCACGCACCATAGTTGGAGGCGAGCCGGACTGGTCGCCGGACGGTCAGGTCATCGTATACACCGAGTCCATAAACGGCGCGTTGGTGCTGTACGACGTGCTGAAGCACGAAGCCAGCCCTTTCCGCAACGAGCAACAGCACGTGGGCACGGGTCTGGGCGAGTACGCGCAGGGGCCGGGCCCACTGTGGTCGCCCGCGTCCTCTGGCAGCAGTGATGACCCCATAGCTTACCGGAGTCATTCGCCCGAAGGCGAGCCGAGGGTGTCCGTACGCACACGAGGGGCGCGCGAGTTGCAACCGCTGCCCAACCTCACCAACAACCCATCGTGGTCCCCTTCTGGGGATAAGCTGGTGGTAGAGACGGGCCATCTGCAAAGCGACCCGTTGGGCTTGAGGTGGGTATCAGATGGGTTGGCCGTAGCCGCGCTGAGCTTCACCGGCGTACACGAGCTGACGCCGCTGGTGCAAGACGCACAGTGGCCTGCGTGGGGCAAATAGGCGGGCAAAACCCTGCTTGGGGGACAGTCTTTGCCCTGCTCAGATTGGCGGCACGTGTTTTGCTCACATTTCCATGGTGGGTGGTGCTATCGCACCGGCGGGCATAGGTCGCGGAGGGCTAGCGTGGGAGGGAGGGCAGAAATGGCGATACGCTTTGAAGACCGGACCGAGGCCGGCAGGCAGCTTGCCGCTTATCTGATGGCGTATGCAAACCGCCCTGATGTGATAGTGCTGGGGCTGCCACGCGGGGGCGTGCCGGTGGCTTTCGAGGTGGCGCAGGCTTTGAACGCCCCGCTGGATGTGTTTGTGGTGCGCAAGCTTGGCGTGCCCGGCCATGAAGAACTCGCCATGGGGGCCATCGCCACCGGCGATGTGGTGGTGCTCAACGAAGACGTGGTTGAAGGTCTGCGCATCCCGGATAGCGTGCTGGAGCGCGTGGCCGCGGAGGAGCGGCAGGAATTGCTTCGGCGGGAGGGCATATACAGAGGCAATCGCCCACCGCCCGACCTGCGTGGGCGCATTGTGATTCTGGTGGATGATGGGCTTGCCACAGGCTCCACCATGCGTGCGGCTGTGGAAGCCATACGCAGACAGGGGCCGGCGCGCATAGTGGTGGCCGTACCGGTGGCCGCCGCTGAGACCTGTGAACAGTTTCGCCACGAGGGCGTGGCCGACGAGGTGATCTGCCTGCGCACGCCCGAACCGTTCTATGCGGTTGGGCTGTGGTATCAGGACTTTTCGCCCACCACCGACCAAGAGGTGCGCGACCTGCTGTGGCGGGCGGCCCAGACACATCCGGTGCCCACTGCGGCACCACGCAGCAACACAAATTGGAACTCTTTGAAATGATGATCAGGTTTGCGCACAGGGGGTTTAGCGATGGACGCAACGCCCAGAAGGACTTCATCTGCTCAGTCGGTGCTGGTAAATGCGGGTCGAGTGACCCTAGCGGGAGATCTGGTGGTGCCGGGCGGCGCTCAGGGGGTGGTGCTGTTCGCGCACGGCAGTGGCAGCAGCAGGTTCAGCCCGCGCAATCGCTTCGTGGCGGGCGTGTTGCAAGACGCGGGGCTGGCTACTCTGTTGATTGACCTGCTGACCCCCGAAGAAGAGCAGGTGGATATGCGCACGGCTCAACTGCGGTTCGATATCGGGCTGCTGGCCGAACGGTTGGTGGGGGCCATAGATTGGCTCCTCGACAACCCCGCCACGCGCCAGCTAAGGATCGGCCTGTTCGGGGCAAGCACGGGTGCCGGGGCGGCGCTTGTGGCGGCGGCGGAGAGGCCCGAGGCGGTGGCCGCCGTGGTGTCGCGCGGCGGGCGGCCAGACCTCGCTGGAATCCATTTGCAACGGGTGAAGGCACCTACTCTGCTTATCGTTGGGGGCAACGACGTGCCAGTCATAGAGCTTAATAAACAGGCCATGCGGCTGATTAGTGCCCAGACGCAGTTGGTGATTGTGCCGGGGGCATCTCACCTGTTCGAGGAACCGGGTGCGCTGGAAGAAGTTGCCCGGCTGGCACGCGATTGGTTTCTGCGCTATCTTACGCCTGCCCCACCCACATACGGAGGTGCCGAACGCCGGCCCGCACCCCAAGCGTGAGGCCTTGCGCATCGAGCATATGCACGCGGCTCTCGCCCTTGTGCGGCATGTCCTCCGCATTGCTCTCTGTGCCGTGCGCTGCCGACCCGCTCACGGGTCGGCTTTTGTCTTTCTTTCCACAGGGGAAGGGGTGAGGGTTATGGCGCTCTGTTTTGTGGTTTTCCGATGGAATCCGGCAAAACCCCCGCTATTGTGGCACGGACTCTGCTGCATTTTTTAATGCGGAGCAAGAGTGGGGATCAGGTATGGAACGGGCCAGTCGGGTGGGTTGAGCTAAGTCGAGGATGAGAAAGGGGTGTTTCGATGCTGGACACTGAAAGCCGCCAGATGAGTGAACAGTTGCAGCAGTGCATAAGGCTGTGTGAGGAATGCCACAATATCTGTCTGGAGACTGTAAGCTACTGCCTGCAAATGGGCAGTCAGATGAGCGCACTGCATATAGAACCCGGCCATATGACCCTGCTGATGGATTGCGCGGAGATATGCCAGACCAGCGCCAACTTCATGCTGCGTGCTTCGAGACAGCACCCGCGCACCTGTGCCGTTTGCGCCGAGATATGCGATTTGTGCGCGCGGAGCTGTGAGCAATTCGCAGATGATGCTCAGATGAGGGCATGCGCCGATGCTTGCCGCCGCTGCGCGGAATCGTGCCGGCAGATGGCGGGCCATACGTGCTGAAAGGCATAATAGAGCGTTGGACGGTTGGCGGGGTTGGGCGAGCTATGGAGGTACGACAACTATGCCGACTTATATTATGTTGACCCGCGTATCACCTGATGCAGTGAAGGACCCCTCATCGCTGGATAAGCTGGGTGAGCAGGTGAGCGAGAAATTGAACAGGCAGTGCCCCGATGTGCGGTGGGTTGCCAGCTATGCGGTGCTGGGGCCTTACGACTACGTTGATGTGTTCGAAGCGCCGGACAATGAAACGGCCGCTCAGGTGGCCGTGATAGTGCGCTCATTCGGCCATGCTACCACCGAAACTTGGCCCGCCACCCCCTGGGAGCGCTTCAAGGAGTTGGTGCATAGCCTCAGGTGAAGGGAAATCAAGGCAGATGGATGAGCTGATCGCCATGCTGAAGGCGCAGGCCGCTGGCAGGCGCGGCCTGCCCCGACCTACGCGGTGGACGCACGGTGTGCCCACTCGTCCCTACCTTTACCACCTGCGCGAGGTGCACCGGGAGAGGCTGAGGCAGGCAGGCGCTCGGTTAATCGAGGCGTCGCCCGGCACGCATGAGCGGTCGAGCTCTGCCTCTGCTCTTGGCGATAGGTTGGCACAGCTGACAACACATCAGCTTGAGGAAAGGAGGGAACATGCTATGGATAACCGTATGATCAACCAGCGACCGGCGGATGATCAGTCGAGGCGGGAAGAGCGAGGGCTGAGCCGGTGGGAAGAGCCACGCGGTCTGGGCCGGCCCCGAGGGTTGATGTCGCCCTTCGAATTGATGC
Organism: Chloroflexia bacterium; assembly: GCA_034437815.1. Classification (GTDB taxonomy): domain Bacteria; phylum Chloroflexota; class Chloroflexia; order QHBQ01; family JADMIH01; genus JADMIH01. Next base: position 32,833 of record DAOTTC010000066.1, read on the forward strand.
GGCGCTTCTCTGAGGATGTAGACCGGCTGTTCGAGTCGTTCGGCTTCCCGCGCTTTGGCTGGCCATTCGAGACTACCGAGCGTGCTTTGGCCCGCCCAACGACAGGCACCGCCGTGACTGCTTGGACCCCGTCGGTGGAGGTGTTTGCGCGGGGCGACGATCTGGTGGTGCGCGCCGACTTGCCCGGTGTCAAGCCGGAGGATGTGAACGTGGAAGTGGAGGACAACAGTCTTATCATCCGGGGTGAGACGCGTGCCGAGCAGGAGCGGCGAGAAGAGGGCTATTACTACTCGGAGAGGCAGTACGGCTCGTTCTACCGCAGCATCCCACTGCCGCAGGATGTGCGGGCCGACAACGCACAGGCCACATTCAACAACGGCGTGTTAGAGATCACTCTGCCCGGCGCGGCCAGAGCAGTGCAGCCCCAGCGCCGCCGCATCCAGATTCAGGGTGCGGGCACGCAGGCCCAGATGCAGGCGCAGACACCCGAACAGCAACCCCAGATCGGCTCGACGGAAACAACCCGGCCTACAGGCACCGAACAGCCGCACACTACGGCTTGATGGGTTGATGCAACAGGAGCGAATGGAACCCGGCCTCTAACTCTCAGCGCCGAGGGTCAGGGTATATGGGGCACCCCTGTGGGTGCCCTTGTTGTGTGCGGTGTGCAGGGCAACCACGGGGTGGCCATTATGGGTGGGGATGGAATGGCGTCAACCGGCACAATCACCCTCTCTCACAGGGGGTGATTGTGCTGGCATGGGGGATGGGGGTCATCACCGAATGGCAGGCATGGTATATACATGGTATATAATAGTTCAGTGTTGCATACTCAAGAGACATATTGTATGAGATTGTAATAGAAGGGTCAGGGCCGGAGAGGGCGTGGCTCTGCCGAGGCCCATCCGTGTGCCGCAGAGCACGTGCTGTGCGGCAGCGGTGCGAACGAATATCCCCTTGGAGGAGAGTGAAGAGAGTGGCACAGGCACAGGCACAGGCACAAACGCAAACCCACTTGGCTCGTGTGGTAATTGCGGATGACGACCCCATAATTCGCATGGACCTGCGGGAGATGCTGGCCGGGTTGAACTATCAAGTGGTGGGCGAAGCTGCCGACGGCAAGAGCGCGGTGGAGCTAGCGCGCCAGCTCAAACCCGATCTGGTGATAATGGACATCAGAATGCCCGAATTGGACGGCATCGAGGCGGCCCGCATACTCACGGCTGAGGAGATCGCTCCGGTGCTCCTGCTGACCGCGTACAGCGAGCCGGACCTCGTGCAGCGCGCCGCGCAGGCAGGTGTGATCGGCTATCTGGTGAAGCCCTTCCGCGAGGCGCAGTTGGTGCCGGCCATTGAGGTCACCCTTGCCAGATTCAAGGAGTTCGAACAGCTTCGCAAGGAGTTGGGGGATCTGCGCCAGACGCTGGAGGCGCGCAAGCTGATCGAGCGCGCCAAGGGGGTGCTCATGGATCGCTATGGGCTGTCCGAAGCCGAAGCATTCCGGCGTATTCAGAAGCGCAGCATGGACAGCCGCAAATCCATGAAAGAGATCGCCGAGGCAATACTGCTGGCGAACGAGATGGAGAAAGATGCATAGCTACGGCGCAACCTCCACGGGCACGGGCACGAACTGGCCTCCTTGCACCCTGAACACGCGCAAGTGCGCCTGCTGGTCTCGCAGGTCGCCCTTGTGGTCGAAGGCTATGCGGCCTATGTAAGAGTCTATATCGAGGTTTCGGAGGGCCTGCTTGACTGCCGCCGGGTCGGTGGAGTTGGCCCGTCGCATGGCCTCGAACAGCACCTGAGCGGCCACGTAACCACCCGAAGAGTTGCCGCCGGGGTTGCGCCGGAACGCAGTGCGATAGGCAGCCACCCAGTTGCGGTGAGCGGGGTTGTCTGACTGCACCATGTCGGGGAAGAAAGAGGACACGTAAGCGCCCTCGGAAGCCGAGCCGGTGTGCACGATGAACTCCGGCTGGAAAAGGGGGTCGCCTCCCACGAAGCCGGCTTTGATGCCAAGCTCTTTCATTTGGGAAACTATGATGATGGCTTCGGGCAGGCTGCCGGCGTAGAATATGGCCTGAGGGGACCGGGGCTGGATGGCTTGCAGGGTGGCAGTGAAGTCCTTATCGCCCCGCTTTATCTCGTGCGTGGCCAGCGGTGTGATGTTCAGTTCGGCGAGACGGCGCTCGAACTGCTCTCTCAGACCCTGCCCATAGGCGGTATTGGCATATATCACCGCAATCCGCCTCAGGCCGAGCTTGCGCACCATGAAATCGGCGAGGAACGGTCCTTGGGTGGAGTCGACGGGGCACACCCTGAACACGTTGTCGAACCCTTGGCTGGTGAGCCTTGGGTTGCTGGAAGTGGGGGTAATCTGGATGATGCCGGCGGCGTGATATACCTCGGAGGCGGGGATGGACACGCCGCTGTCTTTGTGGCCGATAACCGCCACCACCCCTTCGTCTACCAGCCTGCGGGCCACCTCTTTGGCCTTACCGGGGTCTGCCGCGTCATCCGCGGGCACTATTTCGATCTTTTTACCGAGCACCCCGCCGCGAGCGTTGACCTCGTCCGCTGCCAGCTGCGCCCCCTGCCATATTTGAATGCCACCGTCCGCGGTGTCGCCCGTATAGGGTGCTGCCACCCCGATCTTTATGATGCCTGTGTAGGACGGGGTGGGGCGCACATCGGGGAGCGCAAGGTCACACGCCGCCAATAGAGGCACCAGCAGCAGGCACAGGCCCGACAATATTCTACAAGCCTTTGCGGATGTGGATCTCATCGTCAGGCTCACTTGCTCAGGTGGTATACGGCGTCTAGGGCATCCGAAGTAGCTTTGAGTTCTTCAACCTCGTGCCTGAGACTCTGCGAAACGGTATCGGTGGCCGAGGAGAGGCTGAGCACTTCCGCCGAGCGGATGCGCAATATCTGCGAATAGATGGTATCCAAGGTGCTCAGGGCGTTATCGAGTTGAGCATGCCAGCGGTCCAGCGCGTCTATGGTATCACGGTAATTGTGCAACTGCTGGCGTTTGCCATCCAGCGCGGCCCGGTACTGGCTACGGGCGAACTCGTCCGCCGTAGTCTCCACCAGACGTTCGAGTTTGTGTATGTCCTGCGAGAGCAACTCCACATTGATGTTGGACGCGGCAAGCGAGGCTTGCAGGCTCTGGGCTTTGAGCGCTATGTCGTAGATGGTCCACACAAGTTCTTGGAGGTCGCTGGTGGAGCCGGCGAGCGCATTACGAATAGCCTGATCGTCCGTCTGGCGCACTGCGGCTTCGATTCGGGCAGCCGTGTCCTTAGCGCGTTGCAGGGCGGCCCTGTAGCCGCCGGTCAATCGTCTGATGTCCATCTTGCGTGGTCTGTCTGGGTACAGCACTTCGTTGAGCACCCGCCGTGCCTCTTCGGGGTCTTGCAGGGTGCTGTAGACCATGTATATGTAGAAGGCCGCACCGACCAGCAAGAACCATTCGCTCACCATGAGGCCCACGATGATGGTGATGGCGAGCACCGCGGCGGCCATGGGTTTGGTCATAGCATTGACCAGCAGTATCCTGAACTGCCGGCCACGAGTGAGTTGCTTATCAGTCTGCTGGTTTGGCTGTGTCATGTGAGCCGACCACCTTTCCCATCAGACGCGAGCCGTCAGGCGCGAGCCGTTCAATCTATGCAGGTTTGAGCGCCAGCAGGCCAAGCGCCCATATAAGGCTCAGCACGCCCAGCACCAGCACCATGATGAGTGAGAATATAAGGTCAATCCGGCGCTTGATTGGGCGCAACTGGGCAAGCCTGTCGGCCACTGCTTTGGAATTGTCCAGACCCTGCAACCAAGCGGTGTCTATAGCCCTCTCCAGATTGGGGCGCAACCCATACAGGCCAGCACAAGCGGCGGCCACCAACAGCCACCACTCTACGTCGCCCAGATCGTAGTTGAAGAAGGCCACTGCCCACAACCCGGCAAACCATATCCAGCAGCCCACCAACGCGAGGGTCTGGAGGGTAATGTACACCGGTATGCTTTTCCTGTTTGGCCGCTCGCTCTTCATATGGCGATTGGAGTTTGCAGTTTCTCTGCTGTGTAGCGCTACTGATCCGCAGTTTCGGTGCCACTGCGTGGCTTACCGGTGGAACGTGTCCATCAACCTGTCGAGCACCTCTCCAGACGGCGTATCGGCGATGAGGGTGCGCGCTATTCGAATGTCGAGGCCCGCGTCTTTATAACGATTGAACGGGTTATCAGGGTCGTCGGTGAGCAGTGCCACGTCAGGGTTGGCGGGGCGGAAGCCCACGAGCAAGGCCTCTTCTTGCACCGGCCTGCTGTACAGGTAGCGCATGAACAGCAGAGCGGCATCCTTTTGCTCAGCAGTGCTGTGTTCGCTCATCAATATGCTGAAAGGATAGTCGCTCCACATATTCACCTTTGGATAGAACACCTTGAGGTCGGTGCCGAAGCGACCGGGAGCGTTGTTGATCTGCTGGGCCACGAGGCTTTCGTATATGCTGACCACATCATAGCGCGAGGCTCCGTAACGGAGCACATCGTCCATCTGCTGTTGGGCGGTGGGGGGCGCATCGGCCACCAGTCCACTCTGCAAGCCTTCGATCCAGCGCCGGAAGCCTTCGTCTTCGAGGTCGGCGGTGGTCAAGCCGCCGGTCTTATTGAAATATGCATAGGCGGCAAGGGTCACGGCCAGCAGGCCGGCGTTGGAGTGGGCGGGGTCGGTCTGGCTATACTTGACTCTGCCCCATTCTTCTGGGCCGCCCAAGTCTTTCCAACCACCCGGAGCCGTGACTGCCTGCTGGATGGTGCGCCAGTCCACCTGCCCGAAGTGCTTGACGAAGGCCCCGGCGCGCTCTGCATACATGACGAACACCATGGGTGTGAGCACCAGAGGGGTGGCGCTGTACTCACCTGAGCGCAGCAGGAGGTCGGTCTGGTGGTTGACCCGCCACTGACTGTTCAGCAGGTTGACCCAGATGGTGGATGCGGGTATCCACGCTGTGGGCGTGCGGCTACCGTTCAGGATACTGCGCATGGCATCGCCGTCGTCCACCGCCTCAAGCTCCACGACCACCACCTGATCAGCCACCCGTTTCTTTTGCGAGTTGAAATGGGCAGTGGCAGGTTCCAACCATGCGCGCAGTTCGGACGAGTATATGACGGTGATGGTCAGCGGGGGCGCGGGGTTGAGGAACGTGCCTGTGGACCACCGAAAGATGTACTGGCTGGCCACAACCCCTGCCGCGATGAGCAGGAACAGGACGAAGACAATCAGGTTTCGTCGTCTCATGGCTCAGGGCTTGGAGCTTGAGGGCAAGCGGTCAGGGGCAGGGGCGGGGGCGGGGGCGAGGGCATGGGGATCAGCCTGACACCCGGGCCCACCCCTGACCCCCTGTCCTTTTCAGCTTTTGCCATATTTCTGCTTGAGCTGGCTCAGTTCGTCTTCGACCTGCTGTTCGGCCTCGAGGTCGGCGAAGCGGGTATCGAGGTCTTGGCCGGACAGTTCGGCCATGGCCTGAGCGCGGGCCAGCCTTTCATCGGCGCGGGCTTCCATGCGAGCGAGGCTTTCATCGGCAGTGCGGCCTTGCATGCTCTGCAACGCCGAGGTGATGGCCTCTTGCGTGGCTGCGCGGCGCTGTTTGGCGATGATCTGCTCGCGTTTGGTTTCGGCTTCGGCTATTTTAGCTTCGAGCTTGGCGAGGGCCTCGCGCAGGTCCTGCACTTGATCGCGTTGGGACTCCCACTGGGCGTGGTATGTATCGGCCAGCTTCTGGGCGTTGGTTTTGCGAAGCAGAGCCTCTCGCGCCAGATCGTCTTCGTCGCGCTGCACGGCTATTTCGGCTTTGCGCTGCCACTCTTCGGCCTCGGCTTTGAACCGCTCGTACTGGGAGCGCAAGCGGGTTTCGTCGGCCATTGCCATAGCGGTAGCGGCGCGCGCTTCGGATAGCTCTGCTCGCATTTGCCGCAGGTATTCGTTGACCATTTTTTCGGGGTCTTCGGCGGCGTCGATCATGGCGTTGATGTTGGCGCTGATGAGGGTGGCTATACGGGTCAGTATGGACATGTGCGAACCTCCACGGTGTAGCTGTCAAAATTCATCGGGCGCGGCAGAGCACGGTGACAGCGCCCTGCACTCTGATGGTCGGGCGGGGTGCGCGGACTTGGCCGTATTGTATCATACCTTGGCCGCGTTTGTCAGGCTCGCCCGTTCCGCGTTCCACCAACATCTTTACGCTTTCAGCAGTCGAGAGGTTGCATTTTGAGGGGTTGAGCAAGGGGAGGGCAATGTCCTCCACAAACTCCTCTTTTATTGCACACAAAGTGCCATGAAATAGCGCTAGGGGCCGACTGTAATGAGGTGTTTGATGCGCTCGAATGTTAAGTTGCCTATGCCGCGCACGCGCTTCAGGTCGTCTACGGTTGCGAAGGGACCATGCACCTGCCTGTATTGGACAATGCGCTGAGCCAGCGCGGGCCCGACGCCGGGCAGGGTTTCTAATTCGCCTGCGGGGGCCGTGTTGATGTTGACTTTGTTGGTGCCCGGTGTGGGGGCCGGGTGCCTGATGGGAGTGGGTGGGGCAGTAGGGTGGGCCCGGTTGTTGCCCTGCTCTGCCGAGGTTTGAGCGGGCACGACAGGCGCCTCGCCCATGCGCGGCACCACTATATGGTCTTCATCTGCCACCCGCGCGGCCAAGTTGATGCGCTCAAGGTCTGCATCGGGTTGGGGGCCGCCGGCGGCCTGCACCGCATCGGCCACGCGCGAGCCTACCGGCAGTTGGTACACGCCGGGCCGGAGGACCGCGCCGCTCACATACGCGGCCAGTGTGGCCGGTGTGGGCGTAGCCTCTACGTGCGGGGCGGCGGGCGCGGTCTCCTCTGCTTGGGCATGGGGTGTCGTCGGCGCAGGGGTGGGACGGCCCGCAGGCTCTGAGCTACCCATGGGCGACGAGTTTTGGGTCTGCTGGTCCTCGCCGGTTACGATCAGCACCGCATTGGCCGGTGGGCTGGCGGTGACCCACACCAACCATACGACGACCAAGCACGCCCCGGCTATAGCGAGCAGCAGGAACCACGCAAGCGGCACTCTCTTCATGAGCAGGTTCCTCAAAGTGGGCCGATCCCCCCTTATGGTTGCTCTCTCTGATGAGGGGTTTCCGATTTTATGGATTTTATCACCGGCACTTTCGCCTGAAATGCCGCGAGCATAACGCCTGTGTAAATGCCGATTATGCCGATTATATGGTGTTCCATAAGCAACTGGGATGAGGTCGCGGTCACCCACCTGACCTGCTAATCTCCGATCGCCGACTCCTGCTCGACGACTACCACGCTGTAGGGCTCCATTTCAAGCACCAGATCGCCTGCTTCACTGGTGAATTGTCTGACGGTGTGCACACCTGACAGGGCGGGGTTGTTATCGTCGGAATCGAACAACGTGAGGCTATATTGTGCATGGGCAAAGGTTGGGGGCATAACCAGCCTGACGCGCGCCACATCTGGGCCTCTGTACCATACGAGCAGTAGCGAGCGTGAGGGCGACCTGCTGCCGAAGGCCATCACCCCCAGCGAGCCATCCAGCGCGCCGCTCGTCAGGCGCACTGGCATGGCATAATCAGGGCGTTGCTGGTACGCCCGGATCACGTGGTACAGGGGCTTGGGGTGCCCGTTGTAGGTGAGCAGGCCCCACCTGCCCCAGTATTCCCTCGGACCCCGGCCGTCCTTCAGCCCGAACAGCAGGGCACCGTCCAAACGCTCCCGGCGCATGACCTCGATAGCAGACAGCACCTCCACAGCGCCATGCGCTGTATCGGTGTAACCGTTGGCGCTGGTATCTCCTGCCCCGCCCTGACGCACGTTGAACTCGGTGATGAACAGCTTGGGCGCGAACTGTGGGTAGTGGGCCAGTATTTCCCGGGCCGTGCGTATGTGACTTGCCAGCTCCAGCGGCGATTGGCCGTATGAGTGCCACGACAGGAAATCAACGCGCCCTGCGGACCCTCGCCGGGCCTGATGTTGCAGGAACTCGTGCAGGTGGTCAGCCGAGAAGCGCGCAATCGCCGGCCCACCGATCAGCACGTTTGGGTCGGCGGCGAGGGCAGCTTCCACCGACACATCGTACAGGTGCAAATAGTGGGCATAAGGGGCCTGCCAGAAGCTCCACTGGTCGGGTTCGTTCCACACCTCCCAATAGCGCACGCCCAGCTTGCGCTCTACATTCACGTGGGTAACGGTAGCCTTGACCAACTCAGCCCATGCGCGGTAATCGAGAGGGGGCACCACGCGACTGCGGCCGTCCACCGAGATGACCTCTGGCATGTAGGAGAGGCAGATGAACGGTTCTTTGCCCATAGCGAGCACAGCATCCAGCACCCGGTCGAAGTCGTGCCAATTGTAGCGTATGAGGCCGTCCGGCGTGCGCTGCACGATATTGTAATAATTGAAGATGTTGTCCAGACGCAGCAGGCCCGTCCCCAGACGCGACCCGGCTTGCCTGACGTTGTCGAAGAAAGCCGGGTCATCCGACTCTCCACCCTGCGCGAACCCGAACTCCATGTCCACGTCTGGCACGAACAGGTCATGAACGGTAACCTCGTAGTAGGGCATGGACGCCCGCCGGAGCGCCTCGTGCCCCAGCCTGCCGAGCAAGACCTGATGGCCGGGGGGCAGGTGCGGGTGGAGCTCCATGCGCGCGCGCTCGAACCACTGCACCACAAGTCCGTTCTCATCGGTGAACCGGGCCGAAATGGGATAGCCAAATATCCTGACGCCCCCGTTGGCCTGCCAGTAGCTCAGGAAGGGTTCGCCCACATAGTGCCCGGTCTCAGCGAAATGGTGCTGAGGGCAACGCGCGCCGGGCGAGGGACAAGCGGTGTCGGAGGCATTGGGCCGCCGGTCTTGATATCGGTATTCGTTGTAGGCCGTTTCGGCAGGCGGCCCCGAAGAGGGACGAAAGCGCGAGCCTGCGTAACCACTGGTCAATTCACGGCCAAGCAGTCCGAGCAGGACCTCGTACTCGGTGCCCATGTACTCTGGGTGCCACTCCAGACGCTGGCGCTCGGTCCACTGCACGAGGTAGCCGTTCTCCATCCGAGCGGCACTGATAGGATAACCGAACACGGGCACGCCACCGTGCCTGTCGTAGAAGGGGACGAATTCAGGTGCGAGCACGTAACCTGTCTGGGGATACAGGCGTCCTTCAGCGGCACGAGGCTCAGGCAAACCGGTATTGGCGATCGGCAGTAACGCACTTAGCGCCTGCGAAGGCGTTGGAGTGGCGATAAGCAGTGCCAGAACCCATAGGGCAGCGGGTAAGGTGCGCGGCCTCTTCGCATAAAGAGGGCGAGCGGTCATACGCACTCCGGGTATGCAAAATATGAGGCACGTGTACAATGGGGGCACATGCCTGTGTTGCTGGCAGGATTATATCATACCCGGTCAAGCCCCTAATATCAATTCGCCATAGAAAGGCTGTAAATTTGTGGGGGACACCCCCACACCCCCGGCAGGGGAGT
>DAOTTC010000067.1:0-5286 GCA_034437815.1 Chloroflexia bacterium
GGGTAGATGGTCTGGGCACCGGAGTTCAGGCTGTACACGCGCAGGCGCACCGAAGTCACGTCGTTGTGGAAGGTGCGGAAGCGCACCCTGACGGGGGTGCCCGCGGGCACCGCGCCGCCGGGTGTGCGGTACAGCGTATCCCGCGAGTCGTGGGCCAGACCGTCCCACTCCACGTTGTTGTCGTGCGCGTGCCCGGCTAGAATGGTGAGCACATGGCTGGTCGAGTCGTAGCGGAAGGTGACGCGTGCCCCGTCAACGGGCACGGTGAAGGGGATGTTAGGCCCGTTGCGCTGGCCGCCCGCCCCGTAGTTCTCATCCCAGCTCTCGTTGATGGCTACCTTGGCCTCGTAACTGCCATGGGGCAGGGCGGTGGTCTCGAATACGTAGATGCCATCGCCGTCGGGGTCTTCAAGCCACGAGCGCAGGCAGTCGGGCTGCCAGTCGCCGGGACAGCCCAGTTCGCTCTGGAAGCTGCCGGGGGCCACAGCGATCACCGAGGTGCGGTTGTCGGTCACCCAGTGGCTCTTGTGGTCGTAGTAGAACTTGACGGCGGAGGCAGAGCCGAGGTTGAGCGGGATGTTGGGGCCGTCGCGCTGAGCGTGCAGGCCGTAGTTCTCGGACCAGCTATTGTTGAGGGCCGCTTTGTATTCCCAGCCTCCGGCAGGCACGGTCCAGCTTCCCTGCCACACGTCGTCGGTCGCGTCGTAAGTAAGGTGGGTGGTGGCGCAGTCGGGCTGCCAGTCGCCGAGACAGCCCAACTCGCTCTGCAAACTGCCCGCGATGGTGACGCTGGTCGGGGGCGGCGTGTGGCTGGCTAACGTGGTGGCCGGGGGCCGGGCCAGCGTCACCGCCTGCACCAGCAGACCCATGACCACGAGGGCCACCAGCGCACGCACTCGATTCGTCCTGTACTTCCCGTACTTCATCGTCCTGCCTCCTCCCTTTCAGTTTCTACAGGTAATACTGCCTGCAAACTCCACCGCTGTTACCGGTTGCATCACCCACCACCCCACCCACTACCCCTCTCTTCTGCCAACACAGCCGTGCCCTAGAAGCCGGGCACGCGCAGACCTTTCGGGTAGATCAGGTACACCGTGCCGCCCGAATGCTCCAGCCACAGCGATTCGACCTGCGAGCGCGGGTAGGTGCGGCGCACGCCCGCGTCGGTGGGTGCGGCAGGGTCGTTGATCACGGGATTGCCTGCGGCATCGAAGCCCACCAGCACCACCAGATGGCCGTTGCTGGCAGGCAGGGGCGCGCCCTCAAGCTCGCCCCGCTTCCAGCCGTAGCTCATGACCACCGGCACGCCGGCGGCTATCCAGCGTTCGGCCTGCGCCAGACCGGTGAAGCGGGCCACATAAGCCGTGAGGCTTCCCCCTCCCATCGAGGCGGCGTAGGCGGTGTTGAACGGCCAGTTGCCGTGCCCCTCGCCCTGACCGCCATAAAACCAATCGGCCACACCCGACACGGCGGCGTATACCCCCGGCGCACACCCGCCCCGGTCTCTATCTTTCTGCCAGTAAGCCAGCACCATCGAGGTAGAGGTGGGACTGCACCATACTTCGCCGCCTTCGGGGTACACCATCTGCGAGCAGGGGCGCACGTCGAGCACGCGCCCCCACAGACGCGGGTCGCCGGGTGCCGGTTTGACCGGCTTGCGGGGCGTGGTAGATATGGCGACCGCCGCCAGCCTCACCGCCGGTGAGGGGGGCGTGCCCCGCGCACGAGAAGGTGCGGAGGTGAAAAGGCGCAGGCGAAGCTGTAACGCTCTGGCCGCCGGGCGGTGGGCGGCCAGCACAAGCGTGTCCACCTCCACACGGGCATCGGCATCGGCCTGCCGGCTCGCAGAGTGCCTGCGGACAGTAGAATCATCCGATGCCCACACCCCCATACTGTACCAGCGGCTCCATCGAGAGCCGATCCTCACGCGCAGTTGCACCTCGATCCACGTGCCGGCAGGGGTGTCGGCGTTCCACGAAGCAATAGCTTCACGAAAGCCGAAGGCCGAGGCCACCGGCGGGCCGGTAGCGGTGCCCACGAGGAAGCCCCCGCCATTGTAGAAACTGCCGCCGAAGTAGCCGCCGGGCGGGTAGGGGTCTGTGCCGGGCTGTGCGGTGCGCGGGTCAAGTTGCAGAGCACCGTCAGGAGCCAGCACCGTGCCGGCACGTGTCCACCTGTCGAAGCCGGCCCCCGCTGTGGCCGGACCGGCCCCCCACAGCACCAGCGAAGTGCGGTAAGCGTCCGTCGGGTCGCCCCCCTGCTCACTCGATGCATCATCCCTGCCATGGCCGCTGCGCACAGCGAAGGCGGGGGTGGGAGCGGAGACAGGCAGAGGCAGCACGCTCACTAGACCCACACACAACACGAGCGCCATGTACAGCACGCCGCGAGTCGGCACAGGTCCATCACGTCGTGCAGGCAGGCGTGGGGGCAGAGCGCCTTCGATGCCGGGGCGAAAGACGCGGCAGATGTGTGGGGCACGGGAGGTGCGGGGCATCGCGCTGGCTCCGGTATGGTGATCGGCGGGCACGGGACGTTTATATATGCGCCATGCGTCACCGGTTGTCCGCACAGAACGGATACAGGTGTGATGGATAATGGATATATGTGTACGCGTTATGTGTTATGTGTGGTGCGCCTCTGCAATTTTAGACCCTGAGGGGCGCGCTGTCAATGCCCGACGAGGCGTGGGTGTGCCGACGGGGAATCGAAGGGCGAACTGTCCCGGCCAACGTCTGGGAGAATATAGCTGGGCATACTAACCGCTAACTTTATCTTCTGTCACACTTTTTTACCAGCTTTTTACGGGTTTCCACCGATATTTTCATGCCCATTTGCTAAGATGAGTATCAGAGGCAGGGATCAGACTGCTAACAAACGTGAGGGAAAGAAGGAGGGCCTAAGATGAAGAGAAGTTCGATCTCTATACTGGTCATCGCCACAATACTCGGCCTGTTTTTCGGCAATGCGCTGGGCGGGTTGGTCTGGGCGATTGTAGTAGGGGCGATCGCCGCGGCGGGCGCATGGGTGGCCGTGCGGCGGTATGAGACCGCCGAAGACCCTGAGGCCGCCCTCATTCATGTGCAGGACCCGCCGTTTGCGCGCTTTCTGTTTCAGGACACGCGAGCCGGGGCCATCTGGCTGCCGGTACGCCTGTTCCTCGGCTGGGAATGGCTGGATGCCGGCTGGCATAAGCTGAACGACCCGGCATGGATGAGCACTGGGGAAGCAATCCGCGGGTTCTGGCAGAGGGCGGTAACTATCCCCGAGCAGGGCAGACCGCCCATCACCTACGACTGGTGGCGGGCCTTCATCCAAATGCTGCTGGATACCAATTCGCATGTATGGTTCGCTAAACTGATCACCTTTGCCGAACTGCTGGTGGGCGTGGGTCTGATCGTAGGCGGGCTGGTGGGCATCGCGGCGTTCGGGGGCGCCCTGATGAACTTCTCGTTCATGCTGTCGGGCACTACCAGCACCAACCCGGTGATGCTGTTGATAGCCTTCCTGCTGGTGCTGGCATGGAAGGTCGCAGGCTGGCTGGGCGCCGACCGAGTGCTGCTGCCCATGCTGGGCACACCGTGGCAGAAGGGCCTGCTATTCGGCGGTGTCGGGGTGGCGCCCCCACAGCAACGGCCAGTCACGTGAGCCGTCCGCGGGGCCGGAGGTAGGAGGGGAAAAAATTCGTCGAAAAATTCGTCGAAAAATTCGCCCCCAGACCCCTTGACAGGCCCCATAAAATTTGCTATATTAAGGGTGCGGAGGTGGTGATGAGCCACCAAAGCCACAGAAGCCCTGATGAACCGCAAGGTTTGTCGGGGCTTTCTGTGTCTGTATCTGCATCTGCATCTGCATGCGCCATACCCTCTCACCTCCTTTCTAAAACACACAGGCCCCGGTGGCTGTGAGGTCTGCCTCTGCCGGGGCCTGCGTTGTTCTGTTTCGTGCTGTACTGTGCCCTTCTGCGGGGTTTCGCCTAGAATGCAGGCATAGCGCCCCGCGGAAGCCCTGTTGCTATCAGCCTTTGATACAGATAAGCGGTTCGAGTCTGGCTACTGTGCGCGACAGCTTTGCGCGGTCGGCGGCTTCCACCACCTCGCTCACGTCCTTGTATGCGCCGGGGGCTTCCTCGGCCACGCCGCGCATGGACGGACTGCGCACGATGATGCCCCGGCGGGCCAGCTGTTCTACCACATCGCGTCCCTGCCACTGCTTGAGGGCCTGATTGCGGCTCATGGCGCGGCCCGCACCGTGGCAGGACGAGCCGAACGACAGGCGCATGCTGTCGGCGGTGCCCACCAGTATGTACGAGGCAGTGCCCATGGTGCCCCCGATCAGCACCGGCTGGCCCGTGCTCTGGAACACAGGTGGTATATCCGGGTGGCCGGGGCCGAAGGCGCGCGTGGCCCCTTTGCGGTGCACGTACAGCTCTTTGACCTCCCCGTCCACCTGATGCCGCTCCACCTTGCAGGTGTTGTGCGATACGTCGTACAGCAGAACCACCTCGGCGCGCGGTATCACCTGAGCGAACGCCTCGCGCACCAGATGGGTGAGTATCTGCCGGTTGGCGAGGGCGCAGTTGATGGCCGCGCGCATGGCCCCCAGATACGCCTGCCCTTCCTTTGATTTGATGGGCGCGCAGGCTAGCTCGCGGTCAGGCAGTTCGATGCCGTGCTCGCGCGCCGCGATGGTCATCACTCTCAGATAGTCGGTGCCGATCTGGTGGCCCAGCCCGCGCGAGCCGCAGTGGATGCTTATCACCACGTCGCCCTCGCGGATGCCGAAGGCCTCGGCCACGTCGGGGGCAAATATGCGGGCCACGCGCTGTACCTCCAGATAGTGGTTGCCCGAGCCAAGCGTGCCCATCTCGGCCTGCTGGCGCTTCTTGGCCTGATCCGACACCTCTTCGGGGCGGGCACCGGCCATGCGCCCGTTCTCTTCGATGCGCTCCAGATCGTGGGGGGTGCCGTAGCCACGCTGTACGGCCCACTGTGCGCCGCCCGACAGCATCTCGTCCATCTCTTTGCGGTCCAGCTTGAGGTGGCCGGTACTGCCCACCCCCGCCGGTATCTTCTTGAACAGCACGTCGGCCAGCTTCTCTTTGACCGGTTCGAGGTCCTCCACAGTCAGGCCGGTGAGCAGACAGCGCACCCCGCACGAGATATCGAAGCCCACGCCGCCCGCCGACACCACCCCGCCCTTATCGGGGTCGAAGGCCGCCACCCCGCCCACCGGGAAGCCATAGCCCCAGTGGGCGTCGGGCATGGCGAAGGCCGCCCTCTCGAT
>DAOTTC010000068.1:0-35486 GCA_034437815.1 Chloroflexia bacterium
GTGCGCTCGTACAGCACCTGACCGGGCACCGTGTAGATGTGGAAGCGCACCTGATAGCCGTGCACCCTGCCCAGATCGAGCGGCAGGAAGTCGAAGAACAGCGTGCGCTCCATCTCGGTATCAATGCTCAGCAGGTCGCCGCGCGCATGGGCAGGCACGGTGCTGAAGATGTACTTCAGGTTGGTGGTCTTGCCCGAAAGCCCCGGCCCGTAGTAGACCAGCTTGCAGTGTATCTCTTTGGACGCGACATTTATCAAGGCCATAAGCTGTATATTTCCTCCATGACTGGCGGGGAAAATCCTGCGCGTGCGCCGGACCGCCGGACCGCCGGTCTCGGATACCGTGCCGTCCGGCCCCCTCCCCAGTGGTCAATCCTTGAACAACAGGTCAATGGTATCCTCAATTGAGGTTCGAAATGTCGGGTTCAGGCCGTTCACACTTCGACTGCGCCTCTGCACTTGCAACAGCACGGCCTCCAGTTCAGGCGTGATACGCCGGCACAGGTCCTTGATCAGGCCCACGTGCGTGCTCTTGTCGAATATCACCACTACAATCCACGACTCGCCCACCAGTTCGGTGAGGGTGTTTTCGCGCATGCCCTGCTGGATGAGGGTGCGGAAGTTGGTGTCGTTCATCATGCGGGCCACCTCGCGCGAGGTGGCGAAGGTGCCCGCCAGCAACGCCCCCAGCACGCTCAAGTCCCGCGGCAGGCGCTCGCCACGCGCCGCTATCACCTCTCCACTCTTGTCCAGCAACAACGTGGAATTGGCCCCGGCTTCGATCACCAGCCGGTCTAACTGCTGTTTGATTCGTTTGCTGTCAGCCTCGCTGACTATCAAACTCAAGGTAGGTCTGGGTGCAGTTTTGTCGCTGTCGTTGTCGCTGTCGCTTTTACCGGCACTTTTACCGGCATTGTTACCGGTACTGTTACCGGTGCTTTTGATGCTGACGTTGTCTTTGGTCATAGTAGTGATTGAAAGCACATAGGTGCTTGCTCACCGGGTTTGCCGGCACCGACCGGGATCGGCGGCTCAAAGGTCTTCCTGTGCTT
The DNA here is from genome assembly GCA_034437815.1 of Chloroflexia bacterium. Classification (GTDB taxonomy): domain Bacteria; phylum Chloroflexota; class Chloroflexia; order QHBQ01; family JADMIH01; genus JADMIH01. The sequence goes on from DAOTTC010000068.1 coordinate 1,052, forward strand.
CTCTTACTTTTACGATGCGCCCCTTGGTCTCTAACCGTCCTTCAGCCAGCAGCCGAATCGCCTCGACCAGCAGGCGATGCTCCTGTGCATGGATGCGCTCGGCCAGCGTGTGCTCGGTGTCGCACGGGAGCACCGGCACGGCGGCCTGCGAGATTATCGGCCCGGCGTCTACCTCTTCGGTGACGAAGTGCACCGTACAACCCGTGACCTTCACCCCATATTCTAGTGCCTGCCGAACGGCGTGCAGGCCGCCTCCGAAGGCCGGCAACAGCGATGGGTGCACGTTGATGATGCGCCCCTCGAACTGCCTGACGAACTGCGGGCACAGCACTCTGTCCCAGCCCGCGCACACCACGAGGTCCACACCCGCCTGCACAAGCCGATCGGCGATAGCCATCTGCCCGGCAAGCCTCGATGGGTAATCCTTCGATTCGTAAACCTCCACAGGTACGCCTGCCTCTTCGGCTCTGGCAATGGCAGGGGCACCCGGGTGGTTGCACACCACAAGCGCCACCTGCGCGTGCAGTTGGCCGCAGGCAATGGCGTCCAGTATGGCCTGCAAGTTGGTGCCCCGGCCCGACACCAGCACCCCCAACCTGATGGGACGCACAGGCTCCCTCATGTGGGCCGCTCCCCGGCCTGCCCATCGGCCTGCTCTCCGGGGTTGCCGTTCGCCGGGGCCGACCCGTGGAGCAGTACCACACGGCTCTCGCCCTCGTGCTTCACCACACGGCCCACCCTCAGCGCATTGGGCACGACCCGCTCTACTGCATCGGCGTGCTCAGGAGCCACTATGAGCACCATGCCGAGGCCCATGTTGAACACCCGCGCCATCTCCGCTTCGGAAACGTGCCCCACCTGCTGAATCAAGTGGAAGATGGGGGGCACCGGCCACGCGCCTGCTTCCAGCTCTACCGCGCAATCTTCGGGCAGCACGCGCGGTATGTTATCGAAGAGGCCCCCGCCGGTGATGTGCGCCATACCTTTGATGGGCCGCTCCGGCATGTCCAGCAAGGGCGTGATGTCCGGCAGATATGATGAGTGGGGCCGGATCAGCGCCTCGCCAAGGGTACAGCCCAGCCGCCCGTCGTATGTGTTGAGCCTTGCGCGCACCTCGTCCGGGTCACCGTCCAGCCCCAGCGCCGCACGGGCCAATGAGTAGCCGTTGGTGTGCAGGCCATTGGAAGGCAGGCCCATCACCATGTCGCCGGGGCGGATGTCCTTGCCGAGCACCAGCCGATCGCGTGGGGCACTGCCCACGATGAAGCCCGCCACATCGAACTCGCCCGGCAGGTAGACGCCCGGCATCTCGGCGGTCTCCCCGCCGATGAGCGCGCACCCCGCGGCCCGGCAGGCCTCGGCCATGCCCGCCACTACCTCTGCAATCTGTTCAGGTACGATCCTCGACGCCGCCACGTAGTCGAGGAAGAAGAGGGGCCTCGCCCCACACGTCAGGATGTCGTTCACGCAGTGGTTGACGATGTCGTGACCAACCGAGCGATAGGCACTCAGGATGGAGGCCAGCTTGAGCTTGGTGCCCACGCCATCGGCGCTCGCCACCAGCACATGCTCCTGCCCACCGGGGGCATAGCCTTCGGGGGCGAACACCCCTCCGAAGTGCCCCAGATCGGCCAGCACCTGCGGACCGAACGTGGAGCGCACCGCCGCTCGCATCAACTCCACGGCGCGCGTGCCTGCGTCAATGTCCACGCCTGCCCGCCGATAGGCGTTGCCCTGCACAGCCTCCAAACCTGCTTTACCTCCTCCACGGCGATTATACTAGAGCGCATGCGGCTTTGCATAGCGATTTCACTCGTACTTTGGTACTTGCCCGTAGTAGTACAGTAGATTAGTGTATATTCATGCCGCTGCACATGAAGCGCCGAAGGTGCATGGCCGTGCGTGCACCCCTACGCCCTCGATTACCGGTGGAACCGAGGTGGGCCGCGCACGTTGGCATGGGCGTCAGTACGTGTTATCATTGAGCGATGAGTGAGCACTACGGCACGCCCCCCGACTACCTGATAATCGGCCACGTCACCATGGACCTGCTGCCCGGCGGACAGGGTTATGCGCCGGGGGGCACGGTCACCTATTCGGCGCTGGCCGCTGCACGTCTGGGGGCGCAGGTAGCCGTGGTGACGGCCTGCAAACCCGAAGACGACTGGGTGCTGGATGTGGCGAGGGCCGAGGGAGTGTGGGTGCACGCCCTGCCGTCGCCTCATACCACGATCTTCCGCAATGTATACGACGAGCATGGGCATCGCACGCAGTTCATCAAGGCACAGGCCCGTGCCCTGCGCTATGAGGATGTGCCGAAGGCTTGGGGGGCCGCGCCCATCGTGCACCTCGGTCCTGTGGCTCAGGAACTGCCGCCAGACATGCCCGGCCGCTTCCCCAATTGTCTGCTGGGCGTCACTCCGCAGGGCTGGATGCGTTCGTGGGACGGCGACGGCATGGTGCGCCATTCGGCCCGGCCTGTGCCTTTGGCCCTGCGAGACCTGCCGCCCAACACCTTTCTGGTGCTGAGCATCGAGGACCTCGGCTATGACCCCGCGCTTGTGGACGTATACACCCGGTTGGCCCCACTCGTGGTCATCACCCAAGAAGCGCGCGACGCCCTCGTATCCGACAGGGGCAGGCGCACGGCGGTGCCCGCCTACCCTGCCCGTGTGCTCGACCCGACCGGCGCGGGGGATATATTCGCCGCCGCGCTGTTTGTGCGCTACCGCGAGACGGGCGACCTCGTGCAGGCGGTACGATTCGCCCATGCCGCCGCCGCCTGCGCCATAGAAGGCCCCGGCTTCTCTACCATTCCGAACAAAAACACCGTAGAATTGAGGATGAGGAACTTTGCAAGTTGGGCTTGAACTTCAGGTTTGATCGGAAACCCCGATCATGTCCCGTTCATTGCGCATTGCGTCACGCATCCTGTCATGTACGCGGATACCATAGCGGCTATCGCTACCCCGCCCGGTGAGGGTGGAATAGGCACGGTACGCTTGAGCGGCCCTCAGGCCGCGCAGATACTGGCGCGGCTGTTTGTGCCGGCGTCCGGCAAGCTTGGCCCCCCGGCCAGCATCCGATCGCACCGGCTGATGTTCGGCTATATACACGACCCCCACACGGGTGAACGGGTGGACGAGGTGCTGGCGGTGCTCATGCGCGCACCCCATTCGTACACCCGCGAAGACGTGGTCGAGATTGACTGCCACGGCGGCACGGTGCCCCTACAAAGGGTGCTGGGGCTGTGCCTGCGAGAGGGAAGCAGGCTGGCCCGGCCGGGCGAGTTCACCCTGCGGGCCTTCCTCAACGGGCGGCTCGATCTGGCGCAGGCTGAGGCGGTGCTGGACGTAGTGCGGGCGCGCTCTGCTGAAGGGTTGAGGCTGGCGGTGGAGCAGTTGGGCGGGGGGTTGTCCGGCCGGGTCAGGGGCGTCCGCTCCAAGCTGTTGCACGCGCTGGCCCACCTCGAAGCCACCATAGATTTCCCCGAAGACGACGTGCCCCCCGCCGATGTGTCACCCCAACTGCGCGATGCCCTCGCCAACATAGAGGCGCTCATCGCCGGTGCAGACACTGGCATAGTGCTTCGACAAGGGGTGCGTACCGCGCTGGTGGGGCGGCCCAACGTGGGCAAGTCCAGCCTGCTCAACGCCCTGCTGCGTACCGAGCGGGCCATCGTCACCCCTATCCCCGGCACCACGCGCGACACGCTGGAAGAGGTAGCCAACGTGCGCGGCGTACCCCTCGTGCTCACCGACACAGCCGGGTTGAGAGGCCACCATGACACCGAGGACCCCATCGAGGTGATAGGCATGGAGCGCACCCGCCGCGCTCTGGCCGAGGCCGACCTCGTGGTGATGGTGTTCGATGGCTCACAGCCCCTCATGCCCGCCGATGTGGCGATCGTGGATGAGGTGAAGCGGCGCGGCCCCCCCATGCGGCTGGCTGTGATCAACAAAAGCGACCTGCCCCGCGCTTTCGACCCGGTGCAACTGGGTCAGGCCCTCAGGGACGGGGAAGATAGGGAAGATGGGTCGGGTGCCCGCAGGACAGAGATAGAGATAGTAGAAGCGTCTGCCACGCAACCCGGCGGCACCGACCGTCTGGAGCAGAAGCTGGCCGAAATTGTGCTGAGCGGCAAAGTGGTGCCCGCGCCGGGCGAAGCGGTCGTCACCAATGTGCGCCATCTGGATGCCCTTCGGCGGGCACGCCGGCATCTTGAGGAGGCTATTGCTTCCGGCGAGGCGGGCATGCCCGCCGCGTTTGTGGCCGTTGACCTGCACAGCGCCCTCAACGCTCTGGGCGAGATAACGGGTGAGACTGTGGGCGAAGACCTGCTCGACGAGATATTTCGCAACTTCTGCATCGGCAAGTAGCGCTTGAGCGCTTGAGCGCTTGAGCACCTAAGGCCGTTGCAGCCAGCCTTGCTGGATCATGAAGTTGGTCAGCCACGGTATGACGATGTACTGGCCCTGATATGCCTGAATGGTGTAGATTATGACCGGGATGACCGGCAACAGGAACAATATCCACAGCACACATGCGGCGAGGCCTAAGGTCACCACAGAGCACACCGTCAGCACTATGAACGCCACGATCGTGTATGCGATTATCGCGGCGAATAAGCCCAGCGATTGTATGGCATGGTATCTGGGGAAGGGCCGGTTCTTGACCTCATCCATTACCAGCACGATGATAGGCACTATGGGGGTCAGCAAGTAGCTCAGTGCCGCCCACAGGCGATCGTTGGACGTGAGTTCGGTGACCGCAGGCGGTTGTCCGGGAGGTGGCACTACCGGTTGCGTGGGCGGTGGTGTGTAGGGTTGTGGTGGTGGGGTGTATGGCGGCTGACCGGGGGCCGGTGGCTGACCGGTCGGTTGGTTTTGGTCTGCCGGCGGCTGGTTGCCTGTATCCATTTGGCTCCTCCTAGAGAATGACACCTCACCCGGCTGTAGAACATGGCGTGTGCCGGGTGAATAGGGTCGGGTCGTGGTGGGTTGGCACGTGCCGGGCCTCATGTCGGCCCATGCGTTAGGCATATAGTAGATGAAGTCGGCACTGCTGTCAAGTTATGCGAGCGGGCCAGTTCCCCCAATAATGGGGGTTGACACCTTTCCCCATATTGGTGGAGCTTAGCCCCCGATTGTTGGTGAAACCATATCAATATCAGTGGCGCTTGCTTGCCCGCCACACGCCAATCTGGTATAATTGCATGTGTGCGGCACGGCGAGTGCAGTGCATGCGGGCCCGTAGCTTAGCCGGGAGAGCGCCGCCTTTGCACGGCGGAGGTCAGGAGTTCGAATCTCCTCGGGTCCACCAGAACGTGCTGTGACCTGAAAACGGCCAACAGGGCAAACCAAGATATGGGGACCGGCGGAAATCTCACTTCGCCGGTCCCCGCGTTATATTCAGGACGGCAGGCTTTACACGAACGCACTACCCCAATATAATTGGGCAAATAATTTGCCCAATTATTGGGCGCAACTCTGCACCGGCAGGTGAGGTGGTGAGGGCGTGAACTCCGTCGGGTGTATGGTGGCCCTGCTTGTGGGCGGCGCGGCCGGCCTGATCCTGACCGGCAGGCACCCGGCCGGGCTGGAGAGCCGTTATGGGTTGGCCCTGCTGGCACTGGCGTTGTTGCTGGTGCTTCCGCTTCGCATAGCAGGCAGCCATAGGCCGACAAAATGGAGTTGCCTGCTGCTCATGTCGGCGCTATTCGGTTGTGGGCTGGCACTGCTCAGGCACCCACCTATTACCCCCGCACACCTCGCATATTACAACGACTTGGCCGGGGAGCACCCGGTGATGGTCGCAGGGCACGTGGCCGCCGAACCGGTGTACACAGACAAGACTCAGCGTCTGCGTGTGGCCGCCGAACTGCTCACCCTGCCCGGCGAGGCGGGGCCAAGGCAGGTCACGGGCGATGTATACGTGGTAGCCCCACGCTATCCCTCATTCTCCGTAGGCGAGGGTCTGATAATGTCGGGCACGTTGACCACCCCGCCCACATACGCCGGTTTCGACTTTGGCGCTTACCTCGCCCGGCAGGGGATCCTCTCCTACATGGCCTTTCCTAAGGTGTCCTCCACAGGCTCGGCGCGCGCCGGCGTTGTAGACAGAGCGATTGCGGCGGCGCGCTCCGCCGTGCGAGAGGCGATCCGCCGTGCCATGCCGGAGCCGCAGGCTGCGCTGGCGGTGGGGGTGGTGACGGGAGACCGCTCTTCTCTGCCCGAAGATATTGAGCAAGCCTTCCAGCGCAGCGGCACCACCCACATTCTGGCGATTTCCGGTCAGAACATCACGTTGATAGTGGGGGTATTGTGGCTGGTGCTTGGAAGGCCGGGTGCAAGCGGTGGGCGGGGGCGGAGGCGGATGCCGCTGTGGCTGTTCACAGCAACTTCGGCTCTGCTGGCCGTCTACACGGTTTTCACCGGCGCCAGTCCTTCGGTGGTGCGGGCGGCTATCATGGGTGTGGTGCTGTTGGCCGCCCCGCTCGTGGGCAGACGTTACGACCCCGTAGCCGCTGTTGCGCTGTCGGCCACCGCCATGATGCTGTTTGACCACGATGTACTGGCCGATGCAGGCTTCCAACTAAGCTTCGGGGGCATGCTCGGCATCGCGCTGGTCACCCCATATCTCTACCGGCTTGCCACACGCGCCCGCCTGCCGTCACTGTTGGCGGCCCCACTCAGCGCCAGCCTCGGAGCGCAAAGCCTGACGGGGCCGCTCACCATCCTTTTGTGGGGCCAGATTTCGCTGGTGGGGGTGCTGGCCACCCTGAGCGCTGACCTCGCCCTCCTGCCGCTGATGGTTGGGGGCATTTGCACGGGCGTGCTCGGTTCAGTGGTGCCCCTGCTCGGCTGGGTGTCCGGCCTGCTGACTTGGCTGCCTGCTACATGGCTGCTGTGGTGGGTGCAGGTGTGGGCATCTATACCGTGGGCCGCCATCGAGGTGCAGGCGGTTCAGCCCACGTGGGTGGTTATATACTACTGCGCCCTCGCGTTAGCACTATGGGCGGTGGGCAAAGCGAACAGCACCGGCTGGCAGGTGATGCGCGACCGCAGGCGCATGGCCCTTGCCTGCACCGGCGCCGTGACGGCGCTCGTGTGGCTGTTGCTTATTGCGCTGGCCGTGTGACCGGTAGTAGCCGTTCCGGGGCCGGTCGGTGGGAACAAAGTACCCCGCCTCAGGCAACCGGGTGCGCCTCGGATTGCTGTATAATATACGCACTTAGCCTCATAAAAGGGGGCCTTACCACGTGCCCACACAACCACGCATACGTGCCTATGCCTGCATCGCGGTCGCCATATTAGTGGCCGCGACAACTTTGCCCGTCCTTCCATCCGCCCGTGCCACCGCTTCGTCGGCGATGGGCACTGCCGCCCCCAATGCGGCTTCTCCGTTCGGCGTGGTAGGGGCCATGCGCTGGCCCAACTGGGGCACTTTTCATGCGCCGGCAGACGCCGTGCTGGCCGCAGGCGGGGGCTGGGTGCGCGAAGACTTCGTATGGGGCCTCATCGAACCGACCCCCGGGCACTTCCAGTGGACCGCCACCGATCGCATCGTGTCCACCCTTAAACAGCGCGGCATCAACATCCTCGGCATCATATCGTACTCGGCGTCATGGGCCACGCCCACGAGCGAAGATGATGGCTCGCCCATAAGCTTCTACCCGCCCGACAACAGCAAATACTACTGGTTCGTGCGTACACTGGTGAGCCGCTACAAAGACAGTGTGCGCCACTGGGAGGTGTGGAACGAGCCTGACAACCCCCTCTTCTGGAAACCTCGCCCCGACCCGCGCCAGTACGCCGAACTGCTCAAGACCGCCCACAGAGCCATCAAAGACGCCGACCCCTCCGCAAAGGTGGTCAGCGGCGGGGTATCGGGCAACGCCATCCCCTTTCTGGAGGAAATGCTGAAAGCAGGGGCGGGCAACAGCTTCGACATCCTTGGCCTGCACCCCTACGCGGTGCCCCTCAACCCGTCGCAAGCCCGTATCGAGAGCCACCCCGAAGTCCACAAGATGGTGGACGTGGAGCTGAATAAATACAGGGCCTTTCTGCAACGCCACGGCCACGGTAACAAAGCTATCTGGGTCACAGAACTGGGCTGGCCGGCCCGCAACTGGCAGCTCGACGACCAGACGCAGGCCGACTACCTCGCGCAGTCCTACGCCCAGATGCTCGCTAGCGGCCTCACCGAGCGCATCTTTTGGTACAGCTTCAAGGACGAATCGGCCGACCCTAAAGACAGTTGGGGGCTGATCGCGTGGGGCGCAGGCAAGACCGACCTCAACCCCAAACGCCCGGCACTGGCCGCCTACTCCACCGCCGCGCGCATGCTCACCGGCACAAGGCCGGCCGGCAGGGTGCAGATCGCGCCTTTCCAGACGGTCGAGGGCTTCGAGCAGCCCGGCGCGTGGGTCCGCAGTTTCCACCCTCTCGGCAGCTTCACGAGCGGTCAGGCTGCCGCCCCGCACCCGGCACGCGAGGGAGGGGCCGCAGGCAAGCTGGAATATAGCTTCACCGACGCCAATCAGGCGGTAGATTTCGCCCCTCCCCAACCCTTGCCCATTGCGGGCAAACCCACGCGCCTCGGCATATGGGTTGTGGGGGACTCGTCGGGCAACTACCTGTCCGCGTGGCTGCGCGACAAGCACGGCGAGTTGTTCAAGGTGCGCTTCGGCTCCGTTACGGCCCCCGCCGATGGCTGGCGCTATTACGAAGCAGCCGTCAACACCTACTATTTCGATTGGGAGCGGGCCTTGGGCGACCCGCCAAACGGCGTCGTGAATTACCCGGTGAGTTTCATAGGCTTCCGTCTGGAGAACACGCCCGACCACCCACCGGGCAAGGGCACGATATATGTAGACAACCTGCAAGCCTATGACGGACAAGATGTGAGCGTGGTGCGCTTCACACGTCAGGACGGACAGGCAGTGGACGTGCTGTGGGCGCCCACCCGGACTCAGCTTAGTCTGCCTACCCGCTCCGACAGGGCCGAGGTGATCCAGCGCGACGGCGCGAGCCGTACCCTCGCTTCATCGGGTGGCACACTTGCCCTCGAAGTGGGCAACAGCCCTGTGTACGTGGTGCACAGGCCGCCGGAACAGCCCGCCGGCCCACGATACGCCGGCGCGGACCCCGCGGGGGGCACGGGCGGCCAACAACAGCGCACCGACGGCACAGCCCAATCCGCTATGTGCGCGGCCTACCGACGAGCCGGCCCCCTGCAAGAGGAGGGCAGCCTCTATTTCCCCGAAACGGGCCATAACCTTCGCGGGCGCTTCCGCACCTACTGGGAGCGCAACGGGGGCCTTTTCATCTTTGGATACCCCATCACCGAGGAATTCGCCGGGCCATCCAGCGATGGTAAGACCTACGTTCAGCAATACTTCCAGCGTGCTCGCTTTGAATATCACCCGGAGAATGCTCCGCCCAACGACGTACAGCTTGGTCTGTTGGGCGTGTGGCTGACCGCGGGACGCACCTTCCCCCGCAGTCAGCCCGGCGCCGACAACCTCGGCACTATGTTCTTCCCACAGACCGGCCAGAGCATCGCCCTGTTCAAGGGCTGGTGGACGCGCAACGGCGGTCTGGCGGTTTTCGGTTACCCCATCTCTCCAGAACTGCAAGAGCGCAACCCCTCGGACGGCAAGGTGTACACCGTGCAGTACTTTGAGCGCAACCGCCTTGAGCACCACCCCGAACACGCAGGTACCCCATACGAAACGATGCTCGGCCTGCTGGGAACCGAGTACCTCAATCGGCAGGGCTGCCGCTAACTCAATGAATTGGGGGGCGCCCCCTCAAGTTTGATGTTTGCATCCCGGGCGAAAGCCCTTTTTGCGGCTGCTTTGTGGTTGCGCGCGGCGGACGGTTGTGGTAGGATAAACGGCGCAACCTTCAGCATTGGCCAAGGGCCGGACTCGAAACTATGGAACATCGACCGCCTAACTCCCCGCTCGTAGACACCCACGCCCACCTTACCCTCCCTAACTTCGACGATGACAGGCAACAGGTGGTGGCGAGGGCTGTGGAACATGGTGTGGTGGCGATCGTCACTGTGGGCATCGAGCCGGACGACTGGGCCGCCAGCTTGGCCCTTGCCGAGCAGTTTGAACAGGTGCACGTGGCGCTCGGCATACACCCTAACAGCGCGGATCAGGCTACCGAGGATGCTCTGTCCGATCTGGAAGGCCGCTGCCGAAGCTGGCGCGCAGGCAACAAGGGCATTGTAGCCCTCGGCGAGACCGGGTTGGACTACTACTGGCGCAAGGTGCCCCACGACAGGCAAAAAGAGGCATTCAGGGCGCACCTCAGTCTGGCAAGGCAACTGGACCTGCCTGTTATAGTGCATAATCGAGATGCTCATGCAGACGTGCTGGACATACTGCGGCGAGATGGAGCAGGTACGCGTGGGGTGATGCATTCGTTCTCCGGTGATGTGAACTATGCAATGGAGTGCATCGCGCTGGGTTATGCGATCTCGCTCGCCGGGCCTGTGACCTTCCCCAACGCCGCAGACAAACACCGCATAGCCATGGCCGTGCCGCTGGACCGGTTGCTGGTCGAGACCGACTGCCCCTTCCTGACACCTGTGCCTTACAGGGGGCGGCGCAACGAACCCGCATATGTAGCCTACACGGTCTCGGCCATAGCCGCTCTGCGTGGTGTGCCCTATGAGCAGGTGGCCCACGCCACTACGGCAAACGCAAGCAGGCTGTTCGATTTGCACCTGCACCCGAACGCGCAGATATCGGCATATCATCATATTTATCAGGCTGGAGCAGAAGAGTGATAAATCTGTGGCAGCTACATGTGTTTCTGGTGGTGTACGAGACCGGCAGCTTTTCGGCAGCAGCAGGCAAGTTGCATATGACCCAGCCGGGCGTAAGCCAGCAGATACGCGCTCTGGAGAACCATCTGGGCACGCCCCTGTTCATTCGAAGGGGGCACGGGGTTGAGTTGACCGCCGCAGGCATCGAACTGCTGGAGCCGGCTCGCCAGATGCTCAACATGGCCGAGACAACCGAGCGCATGCTCAAATCCAGACGCGGAGAAGTGAGTGGGCGCATCAGGCTGGGCTGTGCCTTGCCGTCCGGCACTTATATAGTCTATCCGTGGATCAACCAGTTCCGCAGCAAGTACCCGGACGTAGTTATGCAGATAGACCAGATAGAGCCGGGGCCGCTCATTGGGGCGTTGCGCGCCCACGAGCTGGACGGCGGGCTGGTGCTTGGGCGTTTGCGGGGCCGGGGGTTGGTGCACCATAAGCTGGCCGAGGACCCAGTCACCCTTATCGTGCCGCTCAACCACCCGTGGACGTGGCCCGCCGAGTTGGGGCGCACCGAGCGCATGGACATGGACGCCCGCCTCGATCGGCAACAGCCCCGTAACGCGCTCGACACAGGCCTAGCGCACGCGCCCGACACTCACCCCCCACACCCACTTGCCGCACTCGCCAACCAGCACGACAACGAAAGCTGGGCGCCCGCCGTAAAGGTCTCCATGCTCAAAGACCAGCCGGTGATACTGGAGCACAGCATCGGCGAGAGCCGCAGCGACGCCCGCCGTGCCCTCAACGACGCGCTGGAAGACCGCGGGATCAGCGTGCGCGACCTGAAGGTAGTGCTGGAGTTGCCCAGCCCCATGGCCGTGGCATGCGCGGTGGCAGAAGGGTTAGGCGTGGGGTTGGTGCCGCAATCCATAGCCAGAAGGCTGGTCGGGCAAGTGGTGCCCGTGCGTATCGAGGGGTTCAGCCTCGTCCAGCATATATATCTGGTGCATGACCGCAAAGCCCTGCACACCCCAGCCGTCAGCGCGTGGTGGAAGTTCATAGAGAGCCACGTGCAGCGCGGCAGCCAAGAGGCACACCAAGAAGCACAAAGCAGACCGGGGCATAACCAACTGGCCGGCACAGACACCCTGCACCCAGAGGTCCACAGAGAGGCGGCGAAGAGCATATACTAGCGGGTACTAGGCGTGTGCACCGGCTTGACTTTCTGCCACGCCACGCGATAGATGAAGCCGCCTTTATCATCGGAGACCAGCAGGCTGCCATCGGCGGCCACTACCACGCCCACGGGCCGGCCCGTCACCCTGCCCTTGTCCTTGAGGAAGCCGGTCATGAAATCCTCTGGCGGCCCCGCCACCTGCCCGTCTTTGAGCGGCACACGCATCACCTTGTAGCCCACTTTGGGGTCGCGGTTCCACGGCTCGTGGAAGGCGATGTATAGGCTGTTGGTATATGGTGGGGGGAACGGTCCGGCCTTATAGAAGGTCAACCCCAGCGGGGCCATGTGTGCTTGTGCGGTCACCACCGGCCGTATGACCCCTTGACAGCCTTTTTCGCCGCCGAAGCGCGGGTCCACTATGGTGCCCGCGTGACAGCGGGGCCAGCCATAGTCTCCCCCGTCCACCAGCACGTGCACCACTTCGGGTGGGATATCAGGCCCCATAAGGTCGGTGCCGTTGTCGGTGGCCCATATCTGGTGGGTCCACGGATTGATCGCCAGACCCACCGCGTTACGCAGGCCGCGCGCAAACACCCTCCCCCCGCTGCCATCTAACTCATACACCCACACCGCAGCCCGCCTCTCGTCCGCCTCCTGACATACGTTGCAAGACGAGCCCATCGACACGTACAGCCGACCATCCGGGCTGACTAGCACCGTCTTGGTGGTATGCGACCCATCGGTCGGCAGGTCGGACACCAACACCCGACGCTGCACAGCCCTGTGATCCGGGCCGAGCGTTACCTGTGATATCTGGCTGACCTCTCCTATTATGAGGGTGTTGGCATGGTAAACGACGCTGTTGGGCGCGTCCAGATTGTCGGCCACGGTGATATGTCTATCTGCCACGCCGTCTCGGTCGCCATCGGTCAGGGCCGTGATCCGCCCACCCCCCGACTCGGCGACATATACGGTGCCGTCAGGCCCCACATCCATGAGGCGGGGGGCATGCAGGCTGCGGGCGAACACATTGACCTCGAACCCGGCCGGCACCACGGCCTGAGTAAGCTCGCCGGGCAACGGGTCAATAGACACCGCAGTCTTCCCGCTCAAGCGGTTGTAAATCCTCTCGAAGTTGAGCACACCCACCAAGAACAGGAGGGCCAGCGCCGCCAGCACAGCAAACGCCAACCACCTCCACCTGCGCAACAGCACATGGCGGCGGGCATTGAACGGTGGTTCCGCCCTGCTTGTGCCTTCAGCCGAGCCGCCCACCTTACACCAACTCCCTTTGCCTCACTGTCTTTTCTCCCTATAGAGGTCCACAGAGTTCGGAAATAAGACGCAGGTGGCACGCCACACTAACCCCATAGGTGACCCCACCTTATTTTAGCGCCTCTACGACCGGAACGTCTACGCTAGGTGCTGTTCCACCGTGCATAGCGTTCACACAAACGAGGGGCTGGTAGACCGAAGTCCCCCCGCCTACCCTTTTCTCCAGCATCTTGCACGAATACACATTAGTTATGGGCGGATATCCACTGTTAGTTGGATTGACGCTTGCCGATCGGCTGTGGTATAAGTTGTGTAGATTACACAAGAACAGCATATCGGTGATTGAGGCGCAGACGGAAGCGCTCAGTAGGGCGACGGGCGGCACCATGCAGAGAGGGGGTGGTTGGTGCGAACCCCCGGGGGCCGGCGCACCGAAATACACCTTCCCGAGCCTCATCGGGTGCGCCCGGTACAGCGCATGGATCAACTGCCAGCAGGCCCGACCGGTTGTGTGGCACTGACCCATTGAGGCGCGCTGCCGTGAGGCGCGCGCAAAGCACGGTGGTACCACGAAGCGTAAGCTCTCGTCCGTCGCATCTGATGGAACGAGAGCTTGTTGTTTTCAGGACTTTGCGAGGTAAAGCCAGAGTCCTGACTTTAGAGAAGCGGGGGAAGGTGCAGGGGTACTCCTGCAGAGGGCGTGGGGGTATGGGGGTATCCCCCGGTCCCTCGATATATAGCCTTTCCATGGATAGTTGGTATTAGAAGGAGGAAAACCAGATGTCTGAACGCATGAGGCAGGTGACCACGCCCGAACAGCTACACGCGGAATTGCGCGAAGAGCGCAGAGAGACGGAGGCTCTGGCCGTGGCCGAACAGGCCGAAGAGCTGGTCGAAATAGCGGCTGAAGCCGAGGCCCGCGCCGATGTGGTGACTGAAGAGGCTCAGATGTGGGGTGGAGTAGACACCGACGAAAACAAGATTTACGAGCTGTTGAACCGCGCAGTAGTGGACGTGATAGTGCGCGAGGAACTCCACAAGAAACTGCGCTCAGGCAGAAAACTGCGCGTCAAACTGGGCATAGACCCCACCGGCCCGCATCTGCACATGGGTCGTACCGTACCCCTGTTCAAACTGCGGCAGTTTCAGGACATGGGCCACCAGATCGTGCTCATCATAGGCGACTTCACAGCCCGGGTGGGCGACGCCTCGGACAAAGATTCCATGCGCCCCATGCTCACAGATGAACAGATCGAGCGCAACATGGCTACTTACAAGCAGCAGATAGGCAAAATACTCGACCTGAGCAAGGTGGAGTTTCGCTTCAACTCTCAGTGGTTGGCTCCGCTGACTTTTGCCGATGTGATAAGGCTGGCGTCCAGATTCACGGTGGCGCAGATGATCCAACGCGAGAACTTCTCAGACCGCTGGGAGCAGGGCAAGCCTATTGGCCTGCACGAGCTGTTATACCCTATCATGCAGGGGTTCGATTCGGTGGCGATCGAGGCCGATGTGGAGATCGGCGGCACCGACCAACTGTTCAATCTGCTGGCCGGGCGCACCCTGCAAGAAGACGCCGGCCAGCCCCCACAGGACATCATGACCCTCAAAATGATCCCGGGGACCGACGGGCGCAAGATGTCCACTACGTGGGGCAACGCCATCTACATCGAAGACGACCCTGACGACCAGTTCGGTAAGGTCATGTCTATGAACGACGACGTGATCGTACTGTGGATGGAAGCATGCACCCGCATGCCGTGGGACGAGGTGAAGCACATCGCGCAGGCGCTGGAGCGCGGCAGCGTCCACCCGATGGATGCCAAGAAGCGGCTGGCATGGGAGATAGTCAAGACCTACCACGGCGAAGACGCGGCCAATCGCGCAAGAGAGGATTTCGAAAGGCAGTTCCAGAAACGTACCCTGCCCACGCAGATACCGGTAGTGCCCATCGAGAAGGCGCTGGCACAAAAGGCCGACGAGCGCGGGGAGATCGGCATACTGGACCTTCTGGTCAACACCGGACTGGCCCCCAGCCGCAAGCACGCCACCCGGCTGGTGGAGCAACGCGCCGTGCGCCTGCTCAGGCCCACAGAGGGCGATGCCGAGGTGAACGTGGAAAGCGGTCAACTCATCACTGACCGAGAGCAACGGGTTAGACCGGAGCCGGGGTTGATCATCAAGGTGGGCAGGAGTTTTGTGAGGATCGAAGGGTAGGGTCGAGGTCGCCAATCGTTTGAAAGGGGAGGGTAGACACAAAGTAAGCCCTGCCCATGCGGGGACGTCATTCTCGCATCCTTGGTGGTCCTTGGTGGTTACTCTCGATGAGCAGGTGGAGCTTGGCCCCCGATCGGCCCCCGATTAGTGGTGGAACCTTGCCGGAACCCCCGTTTGGTGCCATTTGGTGCCGTATGGTATACTGGTAAGGATAGCGTTTGGAATTGCCCCGTCCTGAAAATGCGAAACAGGAACCCGGCTTCCACACGGGAGCCGGGTT
This sequence comes from Chloroflexia bacterium, assembly GCA_034437815.1. Lineage (GTDB taxonomy): Bacteria > Chloroflexota > Chloroflexia > QHBQ01 > JADMIH01 > JADMIH01. The sequence continues at coordinate 16,786 of DAOTTC010000068.1, forward strand.
ATTACATTTTTCCCGTGGACAATTCCCCCTGTCAATTGTTCTGGCAAATAAGTGAAACGGAGGGGAAGCAAAACCATGACCACAAAATTGTACGTGGGCAATCTGCCTTACAATGTGACGGAACAGCAGTTGCGTGCTCTGTTCGCCGAAGCAGGCGAGGTGGGCGAGGTGGCCCTTATCATGGACCAGTATACGGGGCGTTCCAAGGGCTTTGCCTTTGTGGAGATGGCAACCGACGCGGATGCTCAGGCTGCTATCAACAAGTTCAACGGCTATGAACTGGAGACCCGCAATCTGGTGGTGGACGTAGCCAGACCGCGCGAACAGCGCCAAGGCAGTGGTGGCGGACGCAATGAGCGCAGGGGTGGAGGCCGCAGACGCTATTGATAGGCAAGAGGAGGGACCATGGCTGTAACCACGCCTGAGGCCAGCAATCTGGCCCAGATCGAAAAGCACTGCGATGAGATACTGAACTCACCCTATATGCGCAAAGAGCTTCCGGAAGAGCTGCAAAACCTGCGCTCACTGCTCGGCAAGGTGCTGGTGCTGGTTCGCGAAGAGGTACCCGGTCTGGTTGCTGAGACCCGGCGGCTGCGTAATCTGAACAAGCGACTGGAAGCCGAGCTTGAGGCTCTGCGTTCCGCGAAGTAATAACCTAACGTTCGGACAGGTGGGGGACCAAGTTACCTTCATCCCCCACCTCCTAATTCCTACCTAATTCCCCACCCCGTTCTTTCCGCTTATTTCACGACATGCTCGGAGAGGGGCGACAGCCGGGGCACATCCGGTAACCCCTATTAGGGGTTATCGGGAGTGTCCCCTTACCCCTTTAACCTCGATTGTTGGTGGAACCTACATCTTGCGACTGATTACTGTCTGGTATGCCTACGTGGTATAATTATTAGTCTGCATGCTAGTAGTGGGGATCTCAAGACCAGCGGAAACACCGACATCAGGTATAGGCAACATTGAACGAGAAAGCCTTACAGACTCTGGAGTTCACGAAAATACGTGAGCGGCTGGCCGGCTACACCTCCTTCAGCGCGGGGCGGGAACTGGCGCTGGAACTGGTGCCCTCCGACGATATCGAGCAAGTGCGGCGCGGCCAGCGCATCACCACCGAAGCTGTGCGCTTGCTGTCGCTGAGGCCCGACGTGAGCATCGGCGCGGCCAGAGACGTGCGCGATGTGGTGCGCCGAGCAGAACTGGGCTCGGCACTCGATCCGCAAGACATCCTGATGGTGTGGGACACGCTCCGCGCCGGCCGGGTGCTTCGCGATGCTGTTGTGCGCGCCCACAGCCAGCACGGCGGACTTGACACGCTGGCTTTCATGGCCGATGGCATCACCACCCTGCCTCAGGTGGAGTCCGAGATACAACGCTGTATCAATAGCGACGGTGAGGTGCTCGACTCGGCTTCACCTGCGCTCGCCAAGATTCGGGCCAACATCCGCACCTCTCACAACCGCCTGATGGCCAAACTCCAGCAGATAATCTCATCGCCCACCTACAGCCGGGCGTTGCAGGAACCCATCATCAGCATACGCGATGGGCGGTATGTGGTGCCGGTCAGGCGCGAGTTTCAGGGGCAACTGCGCGGCATTGTGCATGACCAGTCGAACAGCGGGGCTACTGTATTCATAGAGCCGCTGGCTGTGGTTGATCTGGCTAACGAATGGCGGCAGTGGCAGATGGAGGAAGAGCAGGAGATAGAGCGCATCCTGCGCGAGTTGGCCGCGCTCATCGGCCGGCATGCCGATGCCATCCACACTAACGTGCAGATCCTCGCGGACGTTGATCTGGCCCTCGCCAAGGCCCGCTATAGTCTGGCGATAAACGGCGTCGAGCCGGAGCTTGTGCCCGCCCACCGGTCTGGTGCACCCGGACCCGGCACACAGCCGCCGGCACTGTTGTTCAAGAACGCGCGTCACCCCTTGCTGGCCGGGCACGTGGTGCCCATTACCGTGGAATTGGGCGAGCGGTTTCGCATTCTGGTGATAACCGGCCCGAACACGGGCGGCAAGACGGTGGCCCTCAAGACTGTGGGCCTGCTCACCTTGATGGCTCAGGCCGGACTGCACATCCCCGCCGATCCGGGATCGCGCGCCGTGGTGTTCAAGGATGTGTTCGCGGACATAGGAGACGAGCAGAGCATCGAACAGAGCCTCAGCACTTTCTCCTCGCACATGTCCAACATCGTGCAGATTCTGAAGCAGGCCGGCCCGGATAGCCTGATCCTGCTGGACGAACTGGGCGCGGGCACCGACCCGCAGGAAGGTTCGGCGCTGGCCCGCGCCATCATCGGCTACCTGCTCGATCTGGGCGCTTTAGCCGTGTGCACCACACACTATTCGGAGTTGAAGGCGTTCGCCTTCAGCACGCCCGGCGTGCAGAACGCCTCGGTGGAGTTCGATATAGAGACGCTCAGCCCCACGTATCATCTGACGATAGGGGTGCCGGGGCGCTCCAACGCCTTCGCCATCGCAGGCAGGCTGGGCCTCGACCCTGCCATTATCGAGCGGGCCAGCCGGTACATTGACCCTCAGGCTCAGGGCGTGGAGGATGTGCTGGAGCAGATACGCCGCGAGCGCGAAACAGCCCGCGCCGAGCGGAGCGCTGCCGAGCGTGCCCGCCGCGAGCTTGAGCGTCGCCGTCAGGAGCTTGAACGCCATTTGGCCGATATTGAGCAGATAAAAACGAGAGCCGCCGAAGAGGCTCGCGCTCAGGTGTACCGGGAGCTTGATGCCCTGCGTGAAGAGCTGCGCCGCCTGCGCGGTAGGGTGGAAGCCGGGCTGGCGGCCACGTCTGACGAGGTGCTCAGCCGCCAGTGGGTGCGCGAGGCTCAACAGCGTGTGGAAGAGCTCGACCGGCAGGTCAGGGCCAAGGCGGTCAGACACAAAAAGCCCCGGCCAGCCGCAGCCTCGGGGACGCCTCAGGCCGGTGCTGAACCGAGAGCGCTCAGGCCCGGCGATCTGGTATACGTGCCCTCGCTGGACGCCGAGGGCGAGGTGATCGGTTCGCTCGATGGTGGACAGGTGGAGGTGCAGGTGGGAGCATTCAAGATGCGGGTGCCCGCTTCCAGCCTCACCCCGCGGCGTTCGGGCGAGATGGCCCGGCAGGTCGAGCAAGCGGGCGCCCGGACCACCGATGGTGGGGCGCGCTACGCCACGCTGTCGCCCGCCACCGCCCCGCCACTGGAATACGACTTCCGAGGCTGGCGGGCCGAAGAAGCCATCAGGGAGATAGACAGGAGGTTGAACGAGGCCGCGCTTGCGGGCATGCCCTTCCTGCGCATTATCCACGGCAAAGGCACCGGTGCTCTGCGCACCGCCATGCGCCAGTTCCTCAAGAGCCACCCTCTGGTTAAAGAGGTCGAACCTGCCCCTCTAGAGAGCGGTGGCGAAGGAGTGACCATCGTCAAGTTGTAGAAGCTCAGGGTATTGATTTGGAGGTTGGACCTGATGAGTGTCCCACCCTATCGCAGGCGCGAGTTTGGCGAGCCTGCGCCCCTCGAACCCCGGCCCATGTCGGAATCGCGCAGCATCGTCAGTCAGGTGATGCTACCCAACGATGCCAACCCCATGGGCAACGTGCACGGTGGCTCCATCATGAAGCTGGTGGACACCGCCGCCGCCGTATCGGCCATGCGCCACTGCCGCCGTCAGGTGGTCACCGTGGCGCTGGAACACATGAGTTTCCTCGAACCGGTGTATATAGGCGATCTGGTGACCATCACCTCGCAGGTAGTGTATGTGGGCACCACTTCCATGCTGGTGCGCGCCCACGTGGAGGCCGAGAACCCGGCCACCGGCAGGAAGGTACACACAAGCTCGTGTGTGCTCACCTACGTGGCGCTGGGTGATGACGGGCGGCCCGTGCCCGTGCCCCCACTGCTGGCCGAAACCCCCGAAGAACAGGTGTTGATGGAGGAGGGGCGCCGCATCTACCAACGGGCCAAGGCCGAGCGTGCCCGCCATATCCCCACCGACGGATGAGCGGATGAACAATGACCATACCACCGGCTACGTCATCGGTCACGCTACTACGGTACTATATGCCCATTGACCGGTGGGTGGGCCGGGTTTAGAATCTGCTTTGGAGGGCCACACCTCGACTGCGAGACCACGCCGGCCCCTCTGAAAGCAGGTTTATATGAACTTCATAATAGGCGTTGTCTCTGTTATCGGTGGGGTTGGCAGGCAGGCCCGTTTCTGGCCAGCACCGGCTGTGCTGGCCGTGCTGACGGTGCTGGCTGTGCCGGCGGCGGTCATGGCCGCAGCCACAGCGCAGGCAGGCACGGGTGCGGGCACCGAAAGCACCTGCACCGGCCAGCGCTTCACCGACGTGTGCCCCGGCGACTGGTATTACCCCTATGTGATGGACCTGACGAACATAGGGGCGGTATCCGGCTATGCCGACGGCACCTTTCGTCCGGGCAACACGCTCACCCGCGGGCAGGCCGTCAAGGTGGTGGTGATCTCAATGGGCCTGACCGGGCCAGTTCCGCCTACGCCCACCTTCGCGGATGTGCCCCGCACACAGGCGTTCTTCCAGTGGGTGGAGGTGGCCGCGGCCAATGGGGTGGTGAACGGCTATGCCTGCGGAGGGCCGGGCGAACCCTGCGATAGCCAACACCGTCCGTACTTCCGGCCCGGGGCCAACGTGAACCGAGGCCAGCTCGCCAAGATGGTGGTGCTGGCCCGGCGCTGGACCACCTACCGACCACCCACCCCCACCTTCAACGATGTGCCCCCAGACAGCGTCTACTATGGCTATGTGGAGCGCGTGGCCGCCTATAGCGTGATCGGTGGATACACATGCGGTGGACCGGGCGAGCCTTGCCCCGGACGCTATTTCCGCCCCACCGGCACCGCCACACGCGCTCAAGCCGCCAAAATCATATCCATCGCCCGCGTTCTCATGCCCCCGCCCGAACCGACCGCGCCCGCTGTCAGCCCCACGCCCACCGTGGCGGTGCCCACCCCGGTGGGCACGCGCACCGGCGGGTGCTCCGTGTTCCCCGCGAACAACATCTGGAACCGCAATATCGCCGCCCTGCCCACTCACGCCCTGTCCAACAACTACATCGCTAGCATCGGGGCCAGCGCCTACCTGCACGCTGACTTCGGGTCGGGCACGTGGAACGGCGGGCCGATCGGCATCCCGTTCGTCACCGTGCCCGGCACCCAACCCCGCGTGCCCATATACTTCACTGACTACCCCGACGAGAGCGACCCCGGCCCCTATCCCGTGCCCACCAACGCTCCGATCGAAGGGGGGCCAAACGGCACGGGCGACCGCCATGTGCTGGTGATCGATCGGGACAACTGCGTGCTGTACGAGATGTTCTACTCGTTCCCCCAACCGGATGGAAGCTGGCGTGCATCGGCGGGGGCACGCTGGCCGTTGACTTCCAACGCGCTCAGGCCCGCCGGCTGGACCTCGGCAGACGCGGCGGGCCTGCCCATCTACGCGGGGTTGGTGCGCTATGACGAGGTAGCCGGCGGGGCCATCCGACACGCCCTGCGCTTCACTGCCCCGCGCACTCAGCGCGCCTACCTGTGGCCGGCGCGCCACTATGCCAGCACCTCTACTGACCCTAACCTGCCGCCCATGGGCCTGAGGGTGCGCCTCAAGGCCGGCGTAGACATCAGCGGCTATCCTCAACAGGTGCGGGTCATCCTTCAGGCGCTCAAAGACTATGGCATGTTTCTGGCTGATAACGGCAGTGCATGGTACATCAGTGGAGCGCCCGATGAGCGCTGGAACAACGACACCCTCAGGCTCCTGCACAACCTGCGCGGCTCGGATTTCGAGGCGGTTGACGAGTCGAGCCTGATGGTTCACCCCGATTCCGGCGAAAGCAGATGAATAGGCCCCTTCGCAGGTTCGTAAGCACCCTTTATGAAAAGGTAAAAAGACCAAATGGCATGGGGGTACACCCACATGCTCGCACTCAGGTCAGGGGACACAGCCCCCCACAGCCGCGTTTTGCTGCCAGCCACTTCCTCAAAACCCACAACATGCCCCTGATCGCGGGCATAACCGCCATGGTGGCGGTGTTTGTGCTGGCAATCGGGGGATACTGGGTCTATGTGCGCCTGCTTTACCGGCCGGCAGTGGCCCCCTACAGCGTCCTGCCGGCGGATACCGTGGCATATTTGACCGTTGACCCCTCGCCCCCCGGCGACCAAAAAGAGGCGCTGGACGCGATCCGACGCACATTCGAGGCCCGGCCGGGTTTCAGGGAAGCTTGGTCTGAATTGCTCACGGCCCTTCTCCAACAATACCCCGGCACCGCAACGTCCGAACTGCTCGGCCTGCCCGGCACGCCCGACCTACACTCCATCGGCGCTTATCTGGGCGACCGCACCACTATCGCCGTGCTGCCGCTGGGGGCCGCCGACCTGCAAAAACTGCGCGGCATGTCCGCGGGCGGGGATTCCCGGTCGGTGGACAGCGATGTGATAGCCTTGCTGAGCCAAAACTTGGTGGGCATCGTAGACCTGAACTTCAACCCCGTCGGTAAGGCAGGCTCTATAAGCGAACTCAAACGGCAGATAGACCTCGCGTCCGGCAACCGACCGATGGAAACATACCGCGACATCGCGATATATAGCTATACGACCACGACCGGCGGCACCACATACTTCACTGTATTGGAGGGGACTTCCACTGCGGTGGTGGCGAGCCGGGTAGAACCGCTCCGCGTGGTAATCGAGCAATTCCGAGAAGAGACCGGCCTGCACGACAACCCATTGCACAGGTGGATGGCCGGCGAGGTGCCTCAGGAGCGTTTCGCCACTCTCTACGTGAACTTCAGCCAGTTGAACAGGCAATTACGCTTCGTCAAATCCCAGACAAGGCATGACGATGAAGTGGCAAGTGTGTCGGGCGCGCTGCTCGTGACGCTGGCCGCACACCCGGACGGTTTGCGCATAGACGTAGCTTCGAATGTGGATGCGGGAGGAGCGGCCATCTACCTGCCGAGCGCCCGTCCAGATGTGAGCACGCTGTTCGATGTGCCCCGTTCCTCGGCGGGGTTCGTGACGGGCACGGATCTGGGGGGCGCTCTGCAACTCACCCTTAATACGTTGCGCACGCAGGGCGACCCGTTCGAGCCGTCGGGCGGGAGCTTGGTCGCATCGGCGCTGGAGGAATTGCACAGAGCTACAGGCCTCGACCCCGAACTGGACGTTATACCTTTGTTGAAGGGCGATTATGTGTTGAGCGTGGCTGCCTCCGACGGCAGTGGCGGCCCACGGCCTCCTCTGGCCCGGCCGGGCCGGCAGGCGATCACAGTGGTGTTTCAGTTGAAGTTGGGAGCCGCAGAGCGTGGTAAAGCCGTGTCTGTGCTGGACAGGTTGGCGAGCTCTTCGTCCGGCACACATGGCGCTGGACGACTGTCACCGGCGGGTGGGCAGTTCTACGACCTGACGCCCACGACCGCGCCGGAAGGGGCGGGTTTGGTGGCAGGTGTGACCGCCACCCGCGACCGCCTGATAATCGTATACGACGATGCGGGCGTGCAATCGGCCACTATGCAGGCCGGCGCGGTGTCGAGAGACTCCGGTCGGGGCTTCGGCAGCCTGCCCGAATGGCGCGACATCGCCAGACACCTGCCTTATGACAGCGGTCTCATCTCATACATAGACGTAGCCCGTATACGCCCCCTCATCGAGAGCCGCCTGCCAGACGATGCGAAGGTGCAGTACGCTCGTACCATAGGGCCACTGCTGGAGCCGGTCAGATATGTGCTGCTCGGTTCCGCCTCTCGCTCCGACAGCATATGGGTGCCGGGGCGCAACCACACGGTGGTATTCGTGGGCATAGCAGAGCAGTGATGGGTGTTGCGGCGAGGGCAGGCAGATACCCTGTGCGTGGGTGGATTGGATCATGCCCTTCGCGACAGCGCGGCCAGCACTGCGCCCACTATGCCGGCCAGAGCCAGCCACCTGCGGTGCTTGCTCATCATAAACTGAAGGCTGGTGCCAAATGCGCGATCGTCGAAATCCCCGTGTGCGCCCCAGTCGCCCGGCACCGGCTCCCACAGGTTATAGGGCCGATTCGGGTCGGCGGGTTGGTCGGTCTGTTGGGCTTCATATCCTGTGGCGGCCAGATAGCGATCGCCTATTGCAGGGAACAGCTTGTTGCCCCATATGGCGACCACGGTGGACCAGCCGACGGACCATTCGCGCCTGTAATGGTGTGCCGCCCAGTGGATGGCTTCCGCTGCCACCTCGGGTTGGTAGATGGGGGGCACGGGTTGGGGCTTGTTGGGCAGGCGGCTTTTCACCCAGTTGAATTGCGGCGTGTTGAGGGCCGGTAGTTGCACCATGGTGATCTTGACGTTGCTCCCATCGTGCAGCAGTTCACAGCGCACCGACTCGGTGAAGCCCTGAATGGCGTGCTTGGCCCCGCAGTAGGCCGATTGCAGGGGGATGCCCCTGTAAGCGAGCGCCGAACCTACCTGCACAATGACCCCCCTGTCTCTGGGCAACATGCGGCGCAGCGCGGACATGGTGCCATATACATAGCCCAGATAAGTGACCTCGGTGACGCGCCTGAACTCGTCGGCGGTCATCTGCTTGAATGGAGAGAACACCGAGGTCATGGCATTGTTGATCCATATATCAATGGGGCCGAAGGCCGCTTCCACAGCTGCCGCTGCGGCCTCGACCTGCTCTGGGTTGGCCACGTCGGTGGGCAGGGCCAGCGCCGTGCCGCCCACACTCTCCACATCCCTGCGTGCTCCTTCCAGACCATCTTTCCCCCGGGCCAGCAGCCCAAGGCGCGCGCCCCGCTGCGCGAAGATGCGAGCCGTGGCCCGCCCTACGCCCGCCGAAGCGCCCGTGATGACCACCACTTCGCGGTTGTGGTCCTTCTCCTCGTCCATAGGGGATAGCCCTCCTTTCTATTGCTCTAGTGCTCTACTGCGTTCATTCGTGCTTCGGGAGTGTCGCGCGCCATTTCCGATTTCGTGCACCATACCGAATAAGCAAGGCAAGTGCCAGTGCCGCAGCGGTATGGGTGGCCGTTAGCGCCCTTTCCCCACATCGCGGTCAAGGGGGTTGGTACGATTATTGCGGTAATAATCAGACAGGGAGGCAAGTCGGATCAAAAGGTCAAAGCGAACCACAGTTCGCTCGCAAGCCGTGTGAAGGAGGTGATTATCGTGGCAGAGAAGCAAAAGAAACATCTCAGGGGTGTTGGCAACAAGGAACAGCGCATGTACGAGCACATCAAAGAAGAGGCTCAGAAATCAGGCCGCTATGGTGAGCGCGCTGAAGAGGTGGCCGCCCGCACGGTGATGAAGCACCACAGGGAAGAAGGTCACGAGAAGGGCGAATAGACGAGTAGAGCCGCACCGATTGCGCGAACATTGCGCGGACGACAACTCAACTCACACCGCTGTAGATGGCCGCGCCACAGGAGCACACCGCACTGTGTGCTCCTGTGTTTTTGTCTCGCGCTTTAGCCATCGTAAAACCCACACCGATGCGTGAAGTTTGCCAATCATGGCATAAAACTTGCCATTAACACACTGTCTGGTGAAAGCCGATATCTGGCATATGGAAATATCAATAATGCCGCAATCACACCAACATTGGCACGGGAACACCGGCGTTCCCCTTTAATCTTCCCACACTTACCCGATATCTAGCCTGACCTAGCACTCAACGGAGAGACAGGTGGCCTCCGGGAGTGGGAGCCACGCGTAGATGATGCACGCTTTCGCCATGTCCTACTACATACACTAGAAGCACCGCGCCAAGACGCGTGCCACAGAGGGGGTACCTATGAGGATCGCACAGGTTTCACCGCTTTATGAGAGCGTGCCACCCAAACTTTACGGGGGCACAGAACGTGTTGTGTCATACCTGACCGAGGAACTGGTCAAGCAGGGCCACGAGGTGACGCTATTCGCAAGCGGGGACTCGATCACCCGTGCGCGGCTCGTGCCTTGCAGCCCGCAATCATTAAGGTTGGACGAGAATTGTGTAGATCAACTGGCCCACCACATCCTCATGCTGGAGAAGGTGTTCCGGATGGCCGGAGAGTTCGACTTGGTGCATTTTCACATTGATTATCTGCACTTCCCGCTGTCTCGCAGGCATGACATAGCGCACGTGACTACTCTGCACGGGCGATTGGACATACCAGACCTGCAACCTCTGTACAGAGAGTTTCCGGAGATGCCGGTCATATCCATTTCGAACTTCCAGCGTAAGCCACTGCCGTGGATAAATTGGCAGGGCACGATCTACCACGGGTTGCCAGAAGACCTGCACACGTTCAGTGAGCAACCGGGCCGCTATCTGGCATATGTGGGGCGCATCTCACCGGAGAAGCGCGTGGACCGGGCCATCCTGATAGCCAAGCGGGTGGGTATGCCGCTGGTGATCGCCGCTAAAGTGGACCGTGCCGACAAGGAGTACTTCGAGGAGGTCATCCGGCCACTGCTCGATCACCCGCTGGTGGAATATATAGGCGAGGTGAACGAACAGGACAAGGGCGAGCTGTTGCGCGGCGCTTACGCCCTTCTCTTCCCCATAGACTGGCCCGAACCGTTCGGGCTGGCGATGATCGAAGCTATGGCCTGCGGCACCCCCGTAATTGCCTTCAGGTGCGGGTCGGTGCCCGAAGTGGTGGACGAAGGGGTCACCGGCTACATTTGCGATGATATCGAGGATGCCGTGCGGGCTGTGGAGCGAGCGGGAAGCTTGGACCGCCGGCAGATACGCAGGCGGTTTGAAGAGCGTTTCTCGGCATCGCGCATGGCGCGCGACTACGTACGCGTCTATGAGAAACTGGTGGCACAGCACACCGAGCAGAGGCCGCTGGCCATGCAGGCGCACCCACCCGCGCCCGCGCCTGTTGCCGGCGTCGTCTGGCACAGCGGCGATGGGCCTGCCGCCACCAGTGCCAATAGGATCGTGCGCCTGCCGACCCCCGGCGACCCAACGCATACTATGTTTGCTGACCGGGCCTGATGGAAATGAACCAATCACATAACCGGCCATCGCGCCTGTTGATCGTGTCCAACAGACTGCCCTTCACGGTGGTTGAGCGAGATGGCGAACTGACCATCGAACCCAGCTCCGGGGGGCTGGTGTCGGGCCTTGCCGCCTATCTAGACGCCGTGGGCGCTTCAGGAGGCCCAACCCCTGACTATTTATGGGCGGGGTGGCCCGGGGGCACCGTGCACGAAACCGCCAAACCCCGATTGAAAGAGCTGGCGCAGTCCCGCTTCAACGCCTACCCGGTATTCCTCTCCAAGGAGGAGATGGAGAACTTCTACTATGGGTTCTGCAACAGCACCATCTGGCCTCTTTTCCACTATTTTCCTTCCTATGCGGTGTACGAGCCTGAGTACTGGGAGACCTACGTGAGGGTGAACCGCACCTTCTGTCAAGCATTGATGGAGGTCATCCGGCCAGATGATGTCATCTGGGTACACGACTATCAACTAATGCTCTTGCCCGGCATGCTGAGAGAGCAACTGCCCGGCGCCAACATAGGCTTTTTCCTGCACATACCCTTCCCCTCGTATGAGATATTCCGGCTGTTGCCCAGAAAGTGGGGGACGGCGCTTCTGGAGGGGTTGTTGGGAGCCAATCTGGTGGGCTTCCACACACATGACTACACGCGCTACTTCCTGCGCTCGGTGCTGCGCATTCTGGGCCACGAGCACAACATGGGTCAGATTCTGGTGCGCGACCGCGTGGTGCAGGCCGAGACCTTCCCCATGGGCATTGACTTTGACAGGTACTGGCATGCCGTGAGCGAGCCTCGTGTGCAGGCAGAGCGGCAGGCGCTGAAGACCAAGGTGCTCGCAGGGGTCAAAGTGGTGCTTTCCATAGACCGCCTCGACTACACCAAGGGCATCATCAACCGCCTCAAGGGCTACAGGCTGTTTCTGGAGCAGCACCCCGAATGGCACCGCAAGGTGGTGCTGGCGCTGGTGGTCATCCCCTCGCGTGTAGGCGTGGGGCGCTATCGCGAGACCAAGGAGCACATTGACGAACTTGTCGGGCGCATCAACGGGGAATTTGGTGGCCTTGACTGGGTGCCCATAATTTACCAGTACAGGTCCTTGCCTTTCGAATTGTTGGTCGCCATGTACAACATCAGCGATGTGGCACTGGTCACGCCCCTGCGCGACGGCATGAACCTGATAGCCAAGGAGTACATAGCATCCAAACCCGAGCACACGGGGGTGCTTGTGCTCAGCGAGATGGCGGGTGCGGCCAAAGAACTGGGTGAAGCGATCATCATCAATCCCAACAGTCTCGAAGAGATAGCCGATGCGCTGCACTTGGCGCTTACCCTGCCCGAAGCCGAGCAAATAGCCCGCAATCAGGCCATGCAACAGCGATTGAGGCGCTATAACGTGGTGACGTGGGCGCAGGATTTTATGCAAACCCTGCACTCGGTCAAACAGACACAACAGCGCCTCGAATCCAAACTGCTCGGCGCGGCCGGCATGCAGCGTCTGCTGGCCGACTATGAGCAGGCCCGGCACCGGCTCATCTTCCTCGATTATGATGGCACGTTGGTGCCCTTCACCAAAGACCCACAGGCGGCCCTGCCCGATGAAGCCGTGCTGGACCTGCTCCAGCGACTGACCGAAGACCCACACAACGAGGTGGTGCTGATAAGCGGCCGCGACAGAGCCACCATGCACAGGTGGTTCGGTGGGTTGGACGTGGGGTTGGTGGCCGAACACGGGGTGTGGATCAAGGAAAGGGCCGGGGACTGGCGCATGATCCAGCCGCTCACCAACGACTGGAAACCCCGCATCCGCCCCCTGTTGGAGATGTTCGTGGACCGCGTGCCCGGCTCGTTCATCGAGGAGAAAGAGTTTTCAATGGCGTGGCACTATCGGGCCGCCGACCCAGAGGTTGCCCCTGTTCGGGCCAACGAACTGCTCGGCACGCTGGTGGACTTCACCGCCAACATTGACGTGCAAGTGCTTCAGGGTAACAAAGTTATAGAGGTCAAAAACTCTGGAGTGAGCAAAGGCTCGGCGGGACTGCGCTGGCTGGCTGAGGGCGAGGGCCGGTGGGACTTCATCTTGGCTATTGGCGATGATTGGACCGATGAGCACCTGTTCATGGTGCTGCCGGAGAGCGCTTACTCGATCCGCGTGGGCATAGTGCAGACATACGCCCGATTCAACCTGCGCTCGCTGCAAGAGGTGCGCCACCTGCTTGAGCAATTGGCCCGCAACACCGAACAACACCAGTTATCCGAGCTAAGACGCTAAATACCGAGGGCGCAGGGGCGCACCCCGCCGGCGGGTGCCCTCTGGGCGCGGGGTGTACCCATTTTCCCAGCCCCCCTTGTCTTCCCCCCACAATAGGGGGCGCAGGGGCACTCCCCTGCCGAGGGCGTGGGGGTGTCCCCCAGTCCCCGCTTGTCTTCTCCACAATCTATAGCCTCTCTACGGTGAATTGGTATAACACACAATGCGATGCGCAACGTGTGCGGCGTGATGGGTGCCATGGCAACCGATGCCCCGATGTGCAGCGTGCCTTCGCCCATCAGGCTTTGCTTCTCATTCACTTCACCCCTCAGTCCTAATCATGATGGGACATTAGGGCTATTGTGCCCTGTGCATACGCGCCCCTATAATTTTTAAGAACTGCACACTACGTCACCCCGACCCCGGCAGCAAGGGGAAGGACTGGGAGAGATACGCCATGCTCATAAAACGACTGGGAGGAGTGCCGCCGGCATCCGGCGACGACGCCAAGCCCGAAGCGCCCGAAGTAGGCAAAAACCCCATGCCTACCGAGGTAATGTCCAAGCTGCTGACCTCGACCCTCCCGCGCAACACCGTGTTGCAGGGGCGCTATGACATCGAAGAAGTGATCGGCATTGGTGGCATGAGCACAGTGTACAAGGCTCGCGACCTGCGCTTCTCTACTGTTGTTCGCTACTGTGCCATCAAAGAGATAAACGACAATTCGCCCGACCCGCGCACCGGCCAACTTCGGCTTGCCAACTTCGAGCGCGAGGCGTCCATGCTCGCCACTCTGTCGCACCCGGGCATCCCCAAAATCTACGATTTCTTTTCGGCTCATGGCCGGGTGTACCTCGTGCTGGAATACATAGATGGCAAAGACCTCGAAACCATGCTGGAGACCCGAGCCGGCCCTATGACCGAGGATGAGGTGGTCAAATGGGCTGTGCAAATTTGCGAGGTGCTGGAATACCTGCATGGGCACCAGCCCCAGCCTATCGTATTCCGCGACCTGAAGCCTTCCAACATCATGGTGAACAACGAAGGCAAAGTCACCTTGATAGACTTCGGCATAGCCAAAGTTTTCCAGTCGGACAAGCGGGGCACCATGATAGGCACAGAAGGTTACGCGCCCCCGGAGCAGTACAGGGGCCTCGCCGAGCCGAGGGGCGACATATATGCGCTGGGCGCCACCATGCACCACCTGCTCACCAATTCGGACCCCCGCGTGCAGACGCCCTTCACGTTCCACGAACGACCGATCCGCAATTTCAACCCGCGCGTGTCCGAGTACGTGGAATCGGTTATACTTCGGGCCACCGAATACGATATAGATCGCCGGTGGCCCAGCGCTCAAGCGCTGCGGCAGGCCCTACTTCAGAGCAGCGTATTCGACTCTAAACTAAAAAAGCGCATATCCGAGTCGCCGGATGAGCAGGAACCACCCTCTCTGCTGAGTTCTATTCAGGTGCCCAAACTGTCCAGCAGTCTGTGGGCTAACAACAGTTCGCAGGCGCCTGCCGACATCCAGAGCGGTGTGCTCAATCCCCAGACCGCGATGCCCACGCCCATCGTGCGCCCCCAACCTTCGGCGCAGGTTGCGCCCGCTTCCGCCGAGGGGGCGCAGGTGCTGTGGACCTTCACCGCGGACGACGAGATAAGGGCCTCGCCGCTGTGCAGCCGCGATGTGGTGTTCTTCGGCTCTTACGACAGCAACTTCTATGCGCTTAACGCCAAGACGGGCGACTTCCTGTGGAAGGCCACCACCAAGGCCGGCATATGCTCTTCGGCCAGCATAATAGGCGATATGGTCATCGTCGGCTCCGAGGATGGCTACGTGTACGCCTTCGATGCCCGGCGGGGCAGCGTGGTTTGGAGCTACCGCACATCAGGGCCTGTGCGCTCATCGCCCAAGATACATAAAGATATCGTGTACATCGGCTCGGACGACCAGCATATCTACGCCCTGCAAGCCGATACCGGCCAACTGGTATGGAAGTACCGCACGTGGAACACTGTGCGCTCATCGGCGGCGTTCGGGCATGGGTTGGTGTTTATAGGGTCCAGCGATGGCAACCTGTACGCTCTGGACCTGCTCAACGGCACGCTGAAGTGGAAACTGCACACGCTTGGGGCTATCATCAGCACCCCGCTGGTCGTGGGCGATAACGTGATAGTAGGCTCTGTAGACAACTATGTGTACGCAGTGGATATGGAGACCGGCTTCACATCATGGCGGTTCGAATGCCAGCGGTCGGTGTCGTCATCGCCTGCCGTACTGGGGGGGCGGGTGTTGGTGGGTTCGACCGACGGCTACATGTATGCCCTCGACGCGCCCACAGGCCGGCTCATCTGGAACCATGACACCAGCAGTCAGATAACCTCGTCGCCCCGGGTTTCGCCCGTGAGCGATGCCGTGTATTTCGGCACGGTGAACAATTACATCTATTCGTTGGATGTGACCACGGGCGACGTGCGCTGGCGCTACAAAACGCGCGGCCCGGTCGTATCGTCCGCGGCTATAGAAGACGGTATAGTGTACATAGGCTCGTTGGACCGCAAGCTATATGCGCTTGCCCTGTAAAACCTGTAGGCAGGCATACCAGCAGTCGTTCGGCCTTTCACAGGGTTCCACCGGGCACCGCACCCGGCGGTCCGCAACCTTGAGAGGGAGCACATGGCAAAGGTAGTTATCATCCACGTGATAGGTGAAGACCCAATCTGGGCTGAGGTCGAGGAACTGCCCAAACCCACCGACCAGTTCCTTGAATTCACCAACCCACGCCGTCGCGATGGCAAGCCCATCCCCTATGTGACGATGGGGGCCAAATCCTTCCTGTTCCCGTGGCATCGCCTGTCGTTCGTTGAAGTGATGACCACCGAAGCCGAGCGCGAGGAGGTAGTGGAGTTCTTCCGGGAAGACCGCTGACGCGGGAGCAAAAGGAGGGGCTTGGGGAGGGCTGTGCCTTCCCCAACACGTGCATGCATATGCAATCGTCAATCCCCCCAAGAGCGGGGCACGAACAGGCGCTCGAAGGTGCTGATGGCGAAGCGGTCGGTCATGCCGGCGATGTAGTCGGCCACCAGCCGTTCGGGCGGCTCGTTGCGCGGGTTGCGATGCAGTTCGGGCGGCAGGTCCCCTAGATGCTTGCAGTAGTAGTTGAATAGCATCTCCAGCAGATGCTTCACCTTGCTCTCCTCGGCTTTGGCCTTGGAGCCTATGTACACCCGCTCGTACAGGAACTGCTTGAGGGTGTTGGCGGCCTGCTCGATGTGCGGGCTGATGCGCAGTTCGATGGTCTTGCGATCGCGTGCGGCCAGCTCTGCGTCAGGGTAGGCAAGGTGCCAGTTCTGCTCCACTATGTCGGTGACCAGCGTGTTGATGCGCCGGGCGTTGGTACTGCCCAGCACCTCGGACACCTGACGCGGGATGTTGCTCATGCGGATGATGCCCGCGCGGATGGCATCGCCGGTGTCGTGGTTTATGTAGGCGATGGTGTCGGCCAGCTTGACGATCTTGGACTCGATGGAGCCGTAGCCCTTGCCCTCGGATGACAGGCCCTGCTCCACGGGGGTAGAGGTGACCAGCGCCTCGCGCACTTCGTTGGTGAGGTTGAGGCCCGCCCCGTCCTTGGCAAGATAGTCCACGATGCGCAGAGACTGCTCGTTGTGCTTGAAGTTGGGGTCGAAAATCTGGCGCATGGCCTCTTCGCCGGAGTGGCCGAAGGGGGTGTGGCCCAGATCGTGCGCCAGCGCGATGGCCTCGGTAAGGTCCTCGTTCATGCGCAGGGCGCGGGCGATGGTGCGCGCGATCTGCGACATCTCCAGCGTGTGCGTGAGGCGCGTGCGGTAGTGGTCGCCGATGGGACCTATAAACACCTGTGTCTTATGCTTGAGGCGGCGGAAAGATTTGGAGTGGATGATGCGGTCGCGGTCGCGCTGGAAGGCGGTGCGCAGGGGCGACTCTTCCTCCGGCTGCGGGCGGGTGGCCTCTGCGGCCTTGGCCGCCAACGGCGACAGGCGCGCATACTCCTCCTCTTCCAGCCTCTCTCTCACTTTTTCTACTCTTACATCAGCATAGTCCATGTGGGTCCTCTGGCATTAAGAATGCTAAGCACCATGGCATCAGGAACACCGGAGGCCGCCGAGCACAGCAGGTATACCTCAACCTCTGCACCTATCACAGCACGGGCCAGCCTGTCGCGCTCCTCGCCCGGTCCATCATCTTCACAGCCTGCCTGTCCACACCCCCTTCTTCCATATATCCACTTGATCACTCGGTGCTCCTGATGGCTCCTGATGTGTCGGTAGTTTACAACTGTTGGATTTCTATTTGTCCTTTTCGGTGAGGGCGAGGGCGGCATGGGCGGCGGCGAGGCGGGCCACCGGCACTCGGTAGGGACTGCACGACACGTAGTCGAGGCCAGCCTGATGGCAGAAGGCGATGGACGACGGATCGCCCCCGTGCTCGCCGCAGATGCCCACCTTCAGGTCGGAGCGGGTGCGGCGGCCCTCCTGCACGGCCATCTCGATCAGGCGGCCCACACCTTCGCGGTCCAGCACCTGAAACGGGTTTTCGGGCAGTATCTCGCGCTCCACGTACTGAAGTAGGAACTTGCCCTCGGCGTCGTCGCGAGAGTAGCCGTAGGTGGTCTGCGTCAGGTCGTTGGTGCCAAACGAGAAGAACTGCGCGTACTCGGCTATCTGCCCGGCGGTCAGGGCGGCGCGGGGCACCTCGATCATCGTGCCAAACTTATAGGGGATGTCGCGGCCGGCCTGCTGTACCACCTGCCGGGCCACCCTCTCAAGCTCGTCGCGCACCACCTTCAACTCGTTCACGTGGCCCACCAGCGGTATCATAATCTCCGGGTGCGACTCCAGCCCCTCGGCCAGCAGTTGGGCTGAGGCCCTCAGGATGGCCCGCACCTGCATCTGATAGATGGCCGGGTACAGTATGCCCAGCCGACAGCCGCGCAGGCCCAGCATGGGGTTCTGCTCGCGCAGTTGGCCCACCACGCCCAGCAGGTGCTCTTTCTCCCTGTACTCCTGCGTGTCGGTCTGGCCGCGCACCCGCATCTCGGTCACCTGCACCAGCAGGTCCTCATACGAGGGCAGGAACTCGTGCAGGGGCGGGTCGAGCAGGCGGATCACCGTGGGGCGGCCCTCCATGACCTTCAGGATGCCGTAGAAATCGCCCTGCTGTATCTGCTCCAGCTGGTCCAGCGCCTCGTGGTAGCGCCGCCACTGGGGCGAGCTTTGGGCGGTCTGCTCTGCCCGGCGCAGTTCTTCCTCGGCTGCGCGGCGCTTCGGGTCGTGCTCGCCCAGTTTGTCGAGGGCAGACTGCGCGGCCTCCACGGCCATATCGAGGCGGGTGGCCTCCGCCGCCGACAGTATCATCTGGCGCACCAGCGGCAGGCGCTCTTCCTCGAAGAACATATGCTCGGTGCGGCAC
>DAOTTC010000069.1:0-2807 GCA_034437815.1 Chloroflexia bacterium
CGCGTTAGTTATGGGTGCGGGTTCTCTGCTCCATCAGTGGTTCCCTGAAGACCCTCACGCACTGCACGAAGCAGGCACGGATGGGCCGCAGGGGTTCGTGGTGCTCCAGCACACGGCCATCATAATGGTGGTGGCGGCGTTGTATGCACTGCTGGTGAACGGCCTGTTCGATGCGCTGAAAGGCGCCCCTGCCCGCACCAGTGCAGAGGCCGGGGGTGGGGCCGTGCCGCGTCTGGGGCGGGCACTGGCACGCTCAAGATGGGCAAGGCTGGCTACGGTGCTGGTGGTGGCGGTGGCCGCCATACCCGCCTACATGTCGGCCACCGGCGAGCGGGCCATCGCCCAGACCTCGTTCCCCGATCAGGTCATCCACCCGCGAGGCAGTCTGCTGTTGATCGCAAAGAGCCTGCCCGACGGCTCGATGGCCTATGTGGCCCCCGATTACGGGGCAAATGGCGTGCGCCCCACCATCGAAATGGCCGAGGGCGAAACGCTCAATATCACCCTCAAGAACGAGCTGAACGCCAATGTGAGCCTGCACGTGCATGGGGTGCACTACAATCAGGATTCGGATGGCACGCGCCATTCCAATTCATTCGTGCGACCCGGCCAACAGCGCGTATACCAGTGGCGGGCTGACCCCGGCACCGCAGGCTACTGGCACTATCACGACCACGTGATGGGCGACGACGAAGGCTCAATGGGCATCCTCAACGGTCTGTACGGGGGGCTGATCGTGCGCAGGCCGGGGGACCCACGCCCCGCCAAAACTTTCGTGATCGTGGGCCACGACAGGACGATCAACGGGCGCGTATACCCTGATACGCCCACCTATACGGCACGGCAGGGCGAGCTGGTTGAGTGGATTATCATTTCGCACGGCAACCGGGTGCACACTTTCCACCTGCACGGGCACCACTGGATCACGCCCACGCGTGGGGCCGACCCCAACCCCGCACTGCCAGCCAACGCGGGCAGCGGCCACGAGGATAACCACATTCTGGCCCCCGGTGACAGCTTCGGCTTTCTGGTGATCGCAGGCGATGGCGTGGGGCCGGGCATGTGGATGTACCACTGCCATTTTCAGGATCACGCCGCCGCCATGAAGGGCTTCTTTCAGGTGCTGCCCCCCGGCCCTTCCGCACGGGAAACCAACAAGTCGCGCTTCTTCCCTGAAACCGGCAAGACCCTGTCCGGGCGCTTTCTGGAGTACTGGGAACAGAACGGCGGGCTGGCCCAGCAGGGCTATCCTATCTCTGAGCCGTTCGTGGAAAAGAGCGACCTCGATGGCAAGACCTATCAGGTGCAGTATTTTGAGAGGGCTGTGTTCGAACTGCACCCTGAGAACAAGCCCCCCTATGACGTGCTCCTATCACAGTTGGGCACTTTCCGCTACAGGGAGAAGTACCCAAACGGCAGGTAAGGTGCAGGGCGCTTGCATATTCTGCCCCTCATCGAGAGTAACCACAGAGCAACCACCAAGACACCAAGGGCACCCAGAGCACCAAGAGATATTTCAGAATGGGTAGTGATGAAACCTTTTATGAGCAGGCATAAGCCTTATCCCACGGAAGAATTGTTCTCACATCCCCGATGCTCTAGGTGCCCTCGGTGTCTTGGCGGTTAATCCATGCCATGCTATTACTCTGTGTTCCCTGTGTCCCTCTATATCTCTGTGATTGATATCCTGCCCACTGACGACTGACGACTGACGACTGACGACTGACGACTGACGACTGACGACTGACGACTGACGACTGACGCAGGTGTAGTGTATACTGGACCTGATGGAAGGCAAGTCCAGTATACCGGGTCAGCTGTACGCGCTGGGGTACGACCTGTTGATGGAGGGCATACCCGAAACCCTGTTCCTCGGCCCGCGCCGTCGCAAACTGATCGCACCGATGCGCGGTCTCGTGCTCGAGGTAGGCGCAGGCACGGGCATCAGCCTGCGCTATTATTCGCCCGACGCCACGGTGGTTGCCACCGATGTAGACCTTGCATCCCTCACCCGGCTGAAGGACAAGGCCCGGCGGGTGCGCGCCCGCGTACTGGTGGCCGCCGCCGATGCCGCCCGCCTGCCCTTCCCCGACCGTACCTTCGATGCGCTGGTGTGCAACCTTGCCCTGTGCACCATACCCGACCCACGCAAAGCCCTTGAAGAGGTGCGACGCGTGCTCAAGCCCGGCGCGCCCGCCCACCTTCTGGAGCACGTGCGTGCCGAAAGCCCCACGCGAGCGCGGTTGCAGGACCTGCTGGCCCCGCTGTGGGCCAAATTGGCCGGCGGGTGCAGGCTGAATCAAGACACGGAGCGCCTGATACGCGAGGCTGGGCTGGTCGTGCGCAGAGTAGAGAGAAAGGGCGGCCTGCTCCTGCCCATGAAGCTCATATGGGCCAGTAACTCAGTCAGCAACCCGGCCAGCAACGCATAAACGCATACATGGTATAGCTATTGCAGAAACCCATCGGCAAATCCCGACCCGGGCACACTATACATGGTACATATGCCGCGTAAACCCGAAACACCTGCTGACACCTCCTCAGGCTCCAACCACGCGCACGGGCATGAGCACGAGCACGAGCACGAGCACGACCGCGCACTCGAAGAGGCCGCCGCGCTCATCGCCGAATTCCGCGCCCATTATCCCTTCCAATTGGACCCTTTTCAAGAGGAGGCTATCGCCCACTTGGCCAACGATGAGAGCGTGATGGTGGCCGCGCCCACCGGCACCGGCAAGACCGTGGTGGCCGAGTTTGGCGTGTTCCGCGCCCACCGCAAGGGCTTCAAAGTGATGTACACCACCCCC
>DAOTTC010000070.1:0-27746 GCA_034437815.1 Chloroflexia bacterium
GCCCATGTTGCGGAAGAACTGCACCGAGGCGGTGGCTATGCCGCGCTCGGACCATGGCACCGATATCTGCACGGCGATCAGCATGGAGGTGGTGCTCATGCCCATGCCCGCACCGATGATGAATGTGGACACTGCCACCACCACGCCCCTCAGGATGGGATTGGCGGCTACGCCGGGCAGGGCTACGCCTAGCAGCAGCGTAGAACCAGCCAGTATGAGTGCCATGCCTGTGATTGCCAGCGAGCGATAGCTGACGCGCCTGAGCAGTCGTCCTGTGGCCGAGCTGGCCAGAGGCCAGCCTATGGACAGGGGCGCGATTAGCAGCCCGGCCAGTATGGGCGTGCCCAGCCATGCGCCCTGCACTAGCAGGGGCACGTAGGCCGATATGCCCATCAGCATTGCACCTGCCAGCGAACCCACTACAGCAGGCACAGCTATCACCGGCCTCGACAGCAGGCTGAGCGACAGCATGGGGGCTTGAGCACGCCGCTCGACGAGCGCAAACAGCGCCAGCACCACCACTGCCCCTATCCACACCAGCAGGGTGGTCACTGGCAGGCCACCATCGGCGTCGGCGCTCCCGCCGCCCTCGGTCATCGTTTGCAGACCCATTAGCACCAGCGCCACGCCCACCGTCAGGGTGAGTGCGCCCAACACGTCTATCCGCTGGCGGGTGTGGATGCGCGGCTCGCGCAGGTACAGCAACAGCAACAGAGCCGATACGATGCCGATGGGCACGTTGATGAAGAATACCCACCGCCAGTCCCAGAACTGCACGATAGCCCCGCCCACCAGCGGGCCGACCACGCTCGATATGCCCCATACCGAGCCGAACACACCTTGCAGGCGCGCCCGCTCTTCCACGTCGAACAGGTCGCCGATGATGGTGAGCGACAGGGTGAGCACCCCGCCCGCGCCCAGCCCCTGCAAGGCGCGGAAGGCTATCAGCGAGGGCATGTCCCATGCCAGCCCGCACAGCGCCGACCCGCCGATGAAGGTGCCCACGCTAAACATGAACACCGGCTTGCGCCCGTACATGTCGGACAGCTTGCCGTACAGGGGCAGGGTGGTGGTTGATATGAGCAGGTAGGATGAGATGACCAGCGAATACAGAGGCAGACCGCCCAGCACCCCGACGATGCTGGGCATGGCCGTAGCCACCACTGTGGCATCGAGAGCCGACAGCGCTGTGGCCAATATCATCCCGATGATTACGAGCGGCCTGCTGAGGGCCACAGAGTGTGCATCAGCGTGCTCTGCAGAGCGCACCACAGGGGGCGCACCCTGCTCGGTACCTTCTATGCCCCCTGCAACGCCGGTATCGGTTTTCAAAGCACATTCCTCATAAAGCAGGGTAAAGGATCACTTCAGACGCAAGTATACCAACAATGTCACCAGCCCTACCACAAACACCAACACTGCCAAGACATCTAGCACTATTCGCAAGGCAGCCACCGCTTCCGGTGTGAGGTGCAATTCATCCCGCAACAGGTGCAGTATAAGTAGTATGGCGAATGCGTTGCTCAGGATGGCGAGTGAACAACCCGGCAATGTAAGCCGCTTGCGCACCATGGGATTTTCCTTCGGTGTTTCCCCATGCCGCATCCGTATCCTCTTAATCTTACTCCTACATCTCTTATCCCTGCACCCGGTTCGTAGTGCTCCTATGCCTTGTTATGAACCCCTATAACTATGCCGCTGGGGCTGATGAACCTTGCCAGATTGGGGTCGTAATACCTTGCGTGGTAATACAGAAGGCCTGTGCCGTCCAGCCTCTGCCCGGTGTAGTTGAGTGTGGTCTGCCCTATGCCCCCAGTGCGCACCCTGCCTCACATGCATGGGTCGTACTCCTGCCCTGAGAGCACCTGCCCGTTGGCGTCGGTGGCTACCGATACGCTACCAAGGTGGTCTGTGTGCAGGTACACCAGCGTGTCTACTACGTTCACGCTGTCCCGTCCCTGTCCCTGTCCCTGTCCCTGTCCCTTGCCTGTGCCTGTGCCGGGTGTTGGCGTGTAAGTAGGCGTGGGTAGGGGGTTGGCTACTTACTGCCCTGACATCATCGCAGCCTGCTTTCATCAGCCCGACTGCTCATACGTTATGACCTGCCAATGACCTGAGGCAGAAAGCCACACTTGAGGTACTGGAGCATTTATGGCCACACCTCATTTAGCCCATCGAGTCGAATTGCTCTCCTGATGTTCCCCAGTCTTGGGTGTCTTCGACCCGATTAGAATAAATCCCCAGACAACCCGAACCGCCATAACCGCTAATGGTAATGGAATCCGCGTGCCGTATGGCAGCGAAGATAGCAGGCTCAATAGCCATACCAGCAATAGCACCAGCTGCAGTAAAAGCAGCCTCCCAAATAAGCTCTTAGCTGCGGGGTTGCGTGGCGGAGCAAATGCCACCAGAAACCCCAACATCAACAATAGGTCGCGTAGGTCTTGGTTGAGAGCAAGTGGAAGGCTGAGTAGCCAGAGCAGGAACAAACCTGCGTTCAATAGCAATAAGACCCCTCTTATGCGACCGTCAAGGAACAGGCTTTTCATTTGGGGCTTGCCCTCCCTTCAGGCTTGCTGATCCTTCACTTGCACTCGTTAGTACGGGCATTTCTGGCAAGGCAACCATTGCGTTTCTGACTTGGAGGTCCGTAAGCTGCTTCATCATCATAAAAGTGCCAACCTGTCCAAATGTGATGGTAGGCGCTGCCACGGCTACCACGCCTCCCACGTTCCAAACTCCTGTCCAAGAATGGGATTAATGCGTAGTATACTTCCAAGGAATCTGTCTCGCCGGTGTCAAGGTTCATTACTAATATACTCGGAGCGCCTACAACGCTGGGATAATAGGCGATTGCTACCCCATTAGCAGAGTTTTTGTTCATCTTTTCGATCAAATCTGCCAGCATATCAAGGTTCCATGCGATGAGTACCATTTCCGCATACGCAAAGAGCATAACGGCGGACATCACTGTGCTACCCCTGCTTAAGGAATGCAGTTCTCGATATTTCTCAACCAATGAGTTAAGAAGAGCGCTCGCCCAACCTAAAGTGTTAGGCAGAGTTGACCAAGTGCGAATTGCACTAGCTAACTGACGCAATTCTGCTACAAGCTGCGCTGCTTCCGCGTGGGTCAAATACCAAGTATGCCCCGTTGGGTCTACATACCTGAGTGGGTTGCCCAGCACATACGCATATCGGCTCAGTGCCTGCGGGTTCTGTGGTCCCCATGGCTCCCTTGCCTGCCTTTGCCTGCGGTCCTGCCCGCTCAGCTGGAACCAGTAGCCCTTCTGCAGGATGAGGGCGTTGTCACTGTTCAGGCCAGAAAGCAGTGCCCCCTCGTGGAAGTCCACCGTCAGCAGGCTGTTCTGCTCCTGCCCCACCGTGCCCGGCGCACCACCCGCACCCAATGAGGCACCCGGCACTATGCTGTCAGGTGAGATGAAGCGTGCAAGGCCGGGGTCGTAATACCTTGCGTGGTAATACAGAAGGCCCGTGCCGTCCAGCCTCTGCCCCGTGTAGTTGAGCGTGGTGTGCCCTATGCCCCCAGTGCGTACCTTGCCCCACGGGTCGTGCTCCTGCTGCGATACTACCTGCCCGTTGAACTGGTACAGGTAGCGCTGGGCCAGCAGTTGGCCGGTGGTGAGGTTGAAGTCCTCCTCGTACACCCCCCCGAAGTAGTAGGTGGCCGTGCCGGTGGAGGGGTCAAAGCGCCTGCGGCTGATGCGCTCTCCCTCCCCGTCGTACCAATACTGCTTGGTGCGCCACACCCACCCGAAGAGGATATCTGCGAGGGCAGGTTGTCGTAGTTCCACGTGAGGCTGACCGCCCCAAGTGTCCTCTTTTCGCCGATCCGTTGTCCTGCCTCATGGGTTCCTATGCGGATCTGGACTGAGGAGTACCGCAAGTGGATTGGCACATCTTTGAATTACTGTGCCTCACATACTGGCCTAGCCCAGATAAGGAGATGCTGCTCCAGCATACCTACTTCACGTCTTGGGTCGTATTCATTAAGATGGGATAAGCCCACTGTGACCTTAGTACCAGATGTGAAGTTCCAAGCGCACCTGTGTTATCGATGAACTGCCCTGAAGACTATCTGGAACATCGGTGCTTGTTGTGATTGCGACGTGTAGTAGACCGTTCTCTCGGTCCACCTCGAGCCAAGGTATCCATGGGTTCTCTCTAGGATATCCAGTCAACCGTAAGCCTCTACTGTAGGGCTCCAACCGAACGAATTCCAAAGCTTGCTGCTGTGACACAACTCTCGCCCAACCCTCGGTCTTGAGCTTGTCATTGTAGAAACGTTGGATCTCGGCTGGATCGTCCCTTGTCACAAAGCTCACAGCCAACCCGTTACATCTCACGTTTGGTCCCATGACGCCGCCATTGCCTTCTAGGGTAAAAACGGGCGCATCTTCCCAACAGTTCCTGTTACTTTGGAAGCTCACATTCTGGCCATTCGGATACCGAGCTAACTTCTCCAACTCGGAGGCTGCATCAGGTAGCCTGTCCCGACTCAGGAGCAATCCGGCAAATAGCATCAGGAGGACAAGACTGATCGCAATGATTCCGACAAGTCTCCCTCCATGCCTCCGAAGTGTCATTGTTTCCCATTCCCCTTTTCAGCGCGGAAGAAGCTCGGCCTCTGCCAAGAGCAGATGACATTAGCCGCAACTGTAAGTCACTTTCTCCACCTTCCAAATGCTCTGGACCCCTCATCTGCGACTCGTACCACGGGAGTGCTTACGTTCCCAGTCTGCGATCTGATCTCTAATGGTCTGAATGGCATTTCGATAAGCAGCGGTGTTCTTGATGTCACTAAGGTACTTAGGATCTACCAGAACCCCTGGTAGCTGATCGCCATCCTTATCTTTTCCGGCGCGGCTCACATCGCATGTGGCGGTAACGTATAGACAGACCTGCTCGTGGCCACACCCAAAGATCCCTCGACAGCGATACTCGGCCTTGACTGTTCCCGGACTATATGCCTTGGATGCATCCGTCACGACTACGTCTATATCATTCTCGAACTTGTACCAAACGTTCTCATCCCCATCAACAGGCCGCCAGAAATCTGCATCGTCCATCGGTGGGTTGAGTTTGTCGGTAGATTCCCTCGGTAGCAAGACTACCATCCGGTTGCCATCGCTAGCCGCGACAAGTATTGGCACACTACTGTTTGCAAGAGCACCTGTCCAGTAACAGTAATAGCATCTATGTGGTATACGAATATGCCCTTCGTAGTTACGAATATGCCCTTCGTAGTCAGGAAGCTTACGGCCCATATCTATGCTCGGACGATTTGCGTATGACTGTCCTTAGGGCAAGATGCTACTGACATCTATAAATGCCAGCACCAGCGATCCGATGGTCACGAGGGTAATAAACACGATGAGCAACCACCAGCCACAGCCAAGCTTCTGACTGTGCTCCTCGGTATTGGCAGTCGGGCGGGCAGAAGGTACGTTGATAGTGATGCCTTCGCCCATATGGACTACCCTACTAACGCTATTACCCCCTGAGACGTCGGAAAGATCTATGACTATCGACTGGAAAGACTGAAATGGCTGGACAGGTCGCAGTTCAAGAGGGATGATCACATCACTGCCGCAATAATCGCACTCGATGCTGGTAATGATGGGGTCCTGCGGCACGTCCAGAGGAGCTCCACAATTAGGGCACTTGAAGGTGCTATTCTCAGGCATTGCACACACCTCCGCCGCGGCACCGGCGATACGGGTTTGATATACAGATCCGTGGCTATGATGCAAACGCACATCCGTGCACGCACCATACGCCGGAAGCCGGACGGGTGCTGTGCAAGATTTATTCGAGGCTATTCATATCAAATTAAGCCTGTTCGGGCAAGCCCGCTTCCGACGATCATAAAACGCCAAGGGTCACTAGGCACACTATTGGGGTGGGGTGCGGTGGGACGCTCGCCTGCGCTCTCATAAACTGGCACTGAAGAAAGAGAGGCGTAGCAACCCTCAATGTCCCTTACCTCTCTGCAAAAGGGACTTGGTGTAAGGCTAGAGGGGAAGTCAGCAGACGGAAGGAAGTGAATGGGCGTTTTGTTTTGCGGGGGTGGCGCTCGTCCTGTATAGTAGAATCGGCATGCTTATCTCCCTGCGCAAAGCCTACAGAGACCTCACCCGGCGGCGCCTGCGGTCGGCGCTGACCATCTTAGGCGTGGTGATCGGCGTGGCCGGGCTGGTGGCCATCACTTCCACCTCTAAGAACATGACCGCCGCGCAGGCCGACGCCTATAACAACAACTCTCAGCAGGACATGCGCTGGTGGCTTGGGTCGGCACCACAGAGCCTCGTGACGGCGGTGGAACAGGTGCCTAATGTGGCCGCCGCCGACTTGCGCGCCACCTATTACACCAAGTGGTATGCCGCCGGCGCTTGGCGCGACATCTACTTCAATGGCATCCACGATTTCGAACACATCAGGGTCAACCGCATTGACCTGATAGAGGGGCGCTGGCCGCGCCGGGGCGAGGTAGTGCTCGAAGCATCGGTGAAGGACGTGACTCCCGTGGCCATAGGCGACGAGATAGTATTCCGGGCTGGGCCGGGCAACCAGCTTCGCTATCTGCGCGTGGTGGGTTTCGCAAAATCGCCTTCGTATCCGGCGGCCAACATCATCGGCACATCGGTAGCCTATACGCTGAACACCGAAGTGCACGGGATGTACGAGCAGGACGGCGACAACCAGATATTGGTGCGCCTGAAAGACTTCTCACCGGGCCTGCGAGCCGATACCCGCAGAGAGATAGAGCGGGTGTTCGCCAAGCGCAATCTGGCCTACGGTGGTTACTGGGAGCGCAACCCCGACGACTACGTGGGCAAGCGCCAGTTCGATGCGCTGGTGGCCCTGATGACGGTGTTCTCGGTGGTGGGGCTGGTGATCGCTTCGTTTCTGGTGGCTAATACGCTGTCCGCGGTTATCTCCGAGCAGATGAGCGAGATAGGGGCCATGAAAGCCGTGGGGGCCACCTCTGGCAAGGTGATAAGCGTGTACGTGGTGGCTGGGGCGCTATACGGGGTGGTGGGCACGGCGCTGGGCCTTGTGCTGGGCGTGCTGGGCGGCCATGCCCTGCTGTTGTATCTGGCCGGGCTGTTCAACCTGACCATCCGGGGCATATCCGTAGACCCGCTAGATATAGCACGGGGCACGGCGGTGGGCGTGGGAGTGACCACGCTGGCCGCGCTACTGCCCGCGTGGAGGGGCACGGCCATCACTGTGCGCGAGGCGCTGGAAAGCTACGGCATCACCGCCACCTACGGACAGGGCTGGCTGGACCGCGCCGTGCACAGGCTGAGCCGCCTTCCCCCGGTGCCAGCCATGGCTGTGCGCAATCTGGCGCGGCGCAAGTCCCGCAGTGCGGTCACCACAGCCGCCATCGCGCTGGCTACCGCGGCCTTCCTCGCCGCTCAAAGCACTACCGACTCGGTCAATCTGTCCATCGAGAAGGCATACGATGTGTATGGCTCCGATGCGTGGGTGTGGTTCAACCAGCCGGTGGGGCAGGGCTTTGCCACGACCCTGCGCTCACTGCCTGCGGTGCAGGTGGTGGAGCCGTGGGCTACCTCAGCCGCGACGGTGGGCGACACGCGGGTCACCATGTGGGGCATACCGCCGCGTACCACCCTCTACAAGTATCCTCTGGTGCAGGGCCGATGGTATAGAGACGACGAACCTGAAGTGTGCGTGCTGTCCTCGCGCTTTGCCGAGAGCCGTGGGCTGAAAGTGGGCGACAGCATCGAGCTGAGCGTGGGCGGAGATAATGCACAGCTGACGGTGGTGGGCATCGTGAACGATAACGCGCAGGGCCTGCAATCATCGGCGCGGGGCAAGGTGTTCGTGCCGCTGGACACCGCATCGCGCTTGATGCACCGGTCAGGCGCGGCGGACTTCTTCGCGGTGCGCTTCGACCGCCACGACGGCCCCTACGTGGAGCAGGCGCTGGCCGAGCTTGAGAGGAAGTACCGCGACCTGTCGCCGGGCATGCTGGCGGCCTACGCCGACAAGCATAACAGTATGGAGGCCAGCAAAATATTGAGCCTCATGCTGTATTCCATGACCGTGATAGTGGCTGTTATCGGTGGTATCGGTATAGCCAACACTCTAACCCTCAACGTGCTTGAGCGGCGGCGCGAGATCGGCATCATGCGCTCGCTGGGAGGGCGTGACCTGCACCTCATGCAGGTGTTCATGACCGAGGCGCTGGCGCTAGGTGGTGCGGGCTTCGTGCTGGGACTGGCGCTCGGCTGGCCGATGGCCCGCGGGCTGGTGGCTATCATGGAGTCTGTGCTGTTCCCGCTTGAATTCGTCTTCCCTGTGCATATGGTGGGCTTGGCCTTTATGTTCACCCTTGTGCTGACGATGGGCGCCAGCGTTGGCCCGGCGCTGGGCGCGGCCAGACTCAAAGTCAGCGAAGCGCTCAGGTATGAGTAAAGCTTGGATTTGTGAGTTGCGTTGCATTGCTCCAGAAATGGAGCTTCAGCGTAGATTAGCGCGGGTGTCTTGCCTGCCTACAGCACAAACGCTGGGTCCACAGTGCCGGATATGCAGGCCGTCCGCCCGTGCTCCCGGTTGAATGGGGCCTGCATTGTAGGGAGGGAAAAGGAAAGTGGGGGATGCCCACACCCACACCAGGGTACCCGCCGGCAGGGAAGCGCCCCTCCACCCCCTGCCATTTAGCGCCTTTGCCAGATAAGTGGTATAAGCCAAGTTGAGCCAGTATTGTATATTTAAGTGAGCATGTGTGCATGCCAGAGCGCGTCATAGAAGGACGGCCAAGATGAGCGACATCACCACCAAACGCACCGAGGTGCCCGAAGCCGACACCGGTATCCGCACCGGCACGGGCACAGTCATCGAGGGCAACGGGGCGCACGCCGTGCCTGTAGATTCTGAAGTGGCGGTAGGGGAAGCCGAAGCCGGCTTGGCGGAACCTTCGGCGGTGTATGCCAGCTTCGACGAGCAGTACTCGCTCCCGCCGAGGCGCAAACCGTGGCTCGTGCTCGTGGCCGGGGCGCTCGCGCTCGTGCTGCTGGCTGTAGTGGGATGGTGGCTGCTGCGCCCCACCTCAAACGTCACCACCGCCACGGTCAGGCGCGGCAGTATAATCTCCACCGTAGAGACCACTGGCAAAGTACAGGCCGAGCACAGTGCCAAACTAGCCTTCAAAGCGCCCGGTCGAGTGGCGAGGGTGCTGGTGGAAGCCGGTGACCTCGTGAAGGCAGGCGACGTGCTGGTCGAACTGGACACATCGTCCCTGCAGAGGCAGTTGGAAGAGGCCAAGGCTCAGGCTGAGATCGCCAGACTGAAGCTGACACAGGCGAAGGAGGGCGCTCGGCCTGAAGATATCACAGCGGCACAGGCCCGCCTCGATCAGGCCAGAGCCAGCCAGACGCAAGTGGCTAATTCGGCGGCCTCGGCCAAGGAGCAGGCGCGCATCGCCGTGGATCAGGCCGCAAACGCCGTGCAGAATGCTCAGGACGCCTACGACCGCATCAAACGGCAGAATCAGGGTAGACAGGTCACTGAGGACGAGCGGTTGGCCGAGCACAAGGCCCTGCGCGACCTGCAAAACGCGCAAGGGCAACTGGAGCAGGCTCGCATCAAGTACGACGAGGCTAAAAAGAACGAGACCGCCCTCAACGAAGCCGCAGAGGCGCAGGTGCGCGAGGCACAGGCCGCCCTCGATAAGCTGAAGGCTGGCGCTACCCCCCAAGACATTGCCATACTCGAACAGCAGTACAATCTGGCACGCATGGCCGTGGAAGATATTCAGGCCCAGATCGCCGAGGCCCGGCTCACCTCGCCTGTGGATGGCACAGTGCTTTCGATTGACCTCGACGAAGGCGAATTGGTGGGCGCGTACCAGCCGGTGGCTGTGGTGGCCGACCCCGGCTCGCTACGCGTGAAGGCCGATATTGACGAGATGGACGTGGGGCGGGTGAACGTGGGCCAACCCGTAACCATCACGCTGGACGCCTATCCGGGTGTGCCCATGCCGGGGCGCATCGAGTGGCTGGCGCCGGGGGCCACGCTCAAGCAGGGCAGTACGGTGTTTCAGGCTACCATCAGCTTCACTCCACCGCAGGGGGTTCAGCCTCGCGAGGGCATGGCCGCCAATGTGGATATCACCGCACAGCGCAAAGACGGCGTGCTGCTTCTGCCCAACCGCGCTTTCGAAACCGTGGGCAAGCGCCAGTATGTCACACTCAAAGAGGGCAATTCCACCCGCAAGGTGGAGGTGGTCACCGGACTGTCCAATTCCACCGACACCGAGGTCGTATCGGGTCTGCGCGAGGGGCAGGTGGTGGTGCTGAGATAGATAACTGACGGTGCCGGCTCTGGAGAGCACGTGTGAGGCGCCTACTGAGGACGGGGTTGGGAATTGATGCGAGCGGGACGCCCACGCCCCCGGTCTTGGTAGGGCTGTACCTCGTTCACTGCAAGTGCATATTTGCTTTTAGCTTCTATACAGGGGTATTTGTAAGCGTTAACTGCTGATACAGCTTATCCGGCAAAGGCCATAAATGGCAGAAGTACTCCCCTGCCGGGGGTGTGGGGGTGTCCCCTACTTCTCCTTCCATCCTATGGATAGTTGGTATAAGACAATGTCGAGGGGGTAGGTAGGAATGAGCGCTCAGCGCACAGCTATAGAGGGGGGCGAGAGCAGAGGCGGTTTTCTGGGATTGAGCCGGTTTCACGTGCGGCTGTTGTGGGTAGCCGGGCTGGGCTGGATGTTCGATGCGATGGACGTGGGGCTGGTGGCCTTCGTGCTGCCCACGCTGTCGAGGAGTTGGAACCTCAGCAGCACACAGGCCGGGTTGGTGGCCTCGTTCACGTTCATCGGCATGTTCGCGGGCGCGGCGCTGGCCGGGTTCCTGTCCGACCGGTTTGGGCGCAAGAATGTGTTTCAGTGGACCCTGCTGGTGTATTCGCTGGGCACCGGATTAAGCGCACTGGCTTGGGACTTGCCCTCGCTCCTCGCGTTTAGGCTGGTGGCGGGCCTCGGTCTGGGCGGGGAACTGCCGGTGGCCTCGGCCCTCGTCAGCGAATGGTCGCCTGCAAAGGTACGCGGGCGCATGATCGTGCTGTTGGAGAGCTTCTGGGCCTACGGGTGGATACTGGCTGCGCTCATCGGGCTGGCGCTGGTACCCGGCCTGCCAGTGGATGCGGGCTGGCGGGTGGCCTTTGCCATAGGCGCCCTGCCGGCGCTGTACGTGCTGTACCTGCGGCGGGCTCTACCCGAATCGCCGCGGTTCTTCGTGGCGACCGGGCAGTTGCAACAAGCCGAAGCCGCTCTGGAAGAGGCACGGCGGGTGGCGGGCGACCCCTCAGCCGTGCCCCAACTCGAAAGCTTCACCCGCGCCATTGCCGCCGAGACTACAGCGGCCCGTTGGCGCACGCTGTGGAGCGGCCTGTTGGCCCGGCGCACCGCCATGCTGTGGATATTGTGGTTCGGCATGGTGTTCAGCTACTACGGCATATTCACGTGGCTGCCCAGCATCTTCGCTCGGGACTTCCCGCTGGTGCGCGCCCTCGGCTATAACGTGATCATCACGCTGGCTCAGGTGCCCGGCTATTTCACAGCGGCGTGGCTGGTGGAGAAGATAGGGCGGCGGGCCACCCTGTCGTCGTTCCTGATAGGCTCGGCAGTGGGGGCTTTCCTGTTCCGCAATGCCTCAGGTGCGCTCGA
This sequence comes from Chloroflexia bacterium, assembly GCA_034437815.1. Lineage (GTDB taxonomy): Bacteria > Chloroflexota > Chloroflexia > QHBQ01 > JADMIH01 > JADMIH01. Next base: position 11,728 of record DAOTTC010000070.1, read on the forward strand.
CCTGACGGTGTACGGGTGCATCATCTCGTTCTTTGCGCTGGGCGCATGGGGCGTCATCTACACCTATACACCTGAGCTGTACCCCACGCGCATCCGCGGCTGGGGTTCGGGCGTGGCGGCGGCGGTCGGGCGGGTGGCGGGCATCCTCGGCCCCTACGTCACCGCGGCCATCGTAGGCACCCCCCCAAGCCCTGAGGGGGTCACCTTGGCCTTCGTGATGTTCACGGCTATATTCGTGGTCATCGCCCTCGATGTGCTCTTGCTTGGCGAGGAGACGCGTGGCAAGACGCTGGAGGAGATAGCGGGGGCCGCCCCTCAGGAACCCCTGCTCAAAGAAGCCACTGCCGAAGGCTGAACCGAGCAAGATTCGAGCCTCAGAGGCACAAAGCGCACTGGGTGCACGGGGTGATTGCACAAGCTAGCCACCGAGATACCAAGCAAGATTGCAGGGATAACTGACCACCGACCACTGCCCAACCCTAAATCCTCGGCATGGATAAACGCTGTTGAGAGGACCTGCACACCGCGTTTTGCATTTCATTCCTTTGCGCCCGGTTACCGCTCTCGTGCTGGGGGCGTGGTGTGCATTGGTCCCTGCCCTTGCCACCCAACCCCTTGCCCTTGCCCTCGCCGCCCCCACCGAAGGCTTTGCCGCCGACCCGATCAGGGCCGTCTGGGAGCGCGGCGACGGGCCGGTGGCTTCAGGGAGGGTGTCGCGCCCATGGGTGTGGGGTCCCGGCCCTTTCTACACCACCTACGAACCGTTCGACGACGCGCCCAACGGCAGCCATCTGGTGCAGTACTTCGACAAAGGCCGCCTCGAAATCAACGACCCGGGCGCAGACCCGCGCTCGCCTTGGTATGTCACCGGCGGCCTGTTAGTGGCCGAAATGGTATCAGGGGAAGTCTCGGTGGGCGGGGGTAGATCGTACCGGCTTGGCCCGGCGCAACTGCCCGTGGCCGGTGACGCTTATGGCTCGCTCGCGCCCACCTATGCTACCTTTACCAAGCTGACAGGCCGACAGACAGACCGCACCGGCCAGACGGTGGACGGATTGCTCTCAACTTCAGGACAGACGCGCACGTCGGCGGGTGCTCTTCGGCTGCCGGTGCAGATCCAACTGGTGCGGTTCGAGCAGGCCACGGGCCACAACTGGGCCGGCGTGTTTTGGAGCTTCGCCGGCTCGCCCGCTCGGCCCAACTGGCTTCATGTGCTGGGCTACCCTATAACCGAGCCTTACTGGGTGCATGTGCCGGTGAACGGCATGCCCCAATACGTGCTGGTGCAGTTGTTCCAGAGGCGTGTGCTCACTTATGTGCCCACCAACCCGCCCGGCTGGCAGGTGGAGATGGGCAACGTCGGGCGGCACTATTATCTGTGGCGCTATGCCAACCTGCACACCGCCCGTCTCCACACCCGCTATCAGGTGCAAGTAGCCATAGGTCCTGCCCCACGGCGCACCACCACCGTGCGCGAGATGGTGGAGTTCACCAACAATACCGGCGGGCCGCTCGGCGCTGTGGTGTTGCGGACGGTGTGGCGCCACCGTCAAGGTGTGTTCGATTTGCAAGCGGTCACGGTGGGGGGCGCACAGGCCACCACCCGCTGGCTGAATGGCATAAATCTGGAGGTGCGCCTGCCCGATGCGGTGCCCCCCGGCGGGCGCGTTTCCTTTGAACTGGCGTTCCGGCTGAATCCTCGACCGGTCGGCGGGCGCAGTGCTTACGACCCCACCAACGATATCCTCAGTCTGGGCGACATGCTGCCAACTGTGGTGCCGTGGGAAAACGGCGGCTGGAGCCACTTCCCCTATTCAGAACTGGGCGACCATGGCTACTATGACACTGCTCACTATGTGGTGGACATCTCTTCTACAGCGGGCGAGCGTCTGGTGGTGGGTGGATCGGGCAGGTTGGACTTCCGCAGTGCAGACCTGACCCGATGGCGCTTCGTAGCCGATAACGTGCGCGACGTGGCCTATGTAGTCTCGCCTCGCTTTGTGGATCCGCTGACCGATACGAGCATGGCGCGCACTGTGCAGGGCGTGAAGATACTGGCTTATTTTCTGCCGGAGCACCGGGCGGCGGCACAGAGGCAGTTGGAGTTGGTCGCCCCCGCGCTGGCGTGGTTCAGCAGGCAGCTAGGCCCCTATCCGTTTGATACTTTCACGGTGGCCGAGATGGGCGTGCCTGTGGAGCGCACCGATATGTACGCTCAGGAGTACCCCATGGTGTATCTGATCCCCACACAATGGCTGGGTCTTGCCACCACCCCCGGGATGTGGACGTGGCATCTGCCCGTGCACGAGACGGCCCACCAGTGGTTCTACTCGACGGTGGGCAGCAATCAACTTACTGACCCGTGGCTGGACGAGGCCGTGGTCACCTATCTGACCGCTGAATACGTGCGCTATAATTTCCCCGCCCTATACGACCGAGTGTGGGCCGGCCTGACGGACAACGCCGATACGAGCAGGCCCGTGTCCTCTGGTGTGTTCAGCGGCTTCGCCAACGAGAACCATTACACCAACACCATATACGACGGTGGGGCGCTGATGCTGGACCGCGTGAGACGTGCCATGGGCGCAGACCGTTTCTATGCGGCCCTGCGCGACTATTATGCCGCACTGCGGTTCGCCCGTGCCCGCCCCGCCGACCTTATGAACGCCCTGCAAAAGCATTCGCCTGCCGACCTTAAGCCCATCTTCAGCCAGTACCTTGGATATTGACAGAGGGTGCGATGTTGGGGAAGGGCAGGCCGAGGAGGGCTGTGCCCTCCCCAAGCCCCTCCTAACCCCTGATGAGGTACACAGTCCCACCTGAATGCTTCAGCCACAGTGGCTCAAGCTCGTAGCGCAGATAGGTGCGGAGCACGCTGTCATCATCGGGTGCGGCAGGGTCGTTCACTATGGGATTACCTGAAGCATCAAAGCCCACCAGCACGGCCAGATGCCCGTTGCTTCGAGGCACGGGTGCGCCGGTCAACTCTCCATCGCGCCAGCCATAGCTGATGATGAGAGGCACCCCTTGCGCTATCCACTGTTCGGCTTCAGCCATGCACGCCAAGCGCGCCACGTATGCTTCCAACTGCCCGCCGCTGACCGCATGGGCATAGGCGGTGTTGAAAGGCCAGTTGCCATGTCCGTCGTAGAGCCAGTCGTACACCCCGCTCACGGCACTGCGCACGCACGGCTCGCACGGGGCTTTTACCACGCCCCAGTGCTTGAGCACCATGCATAACGCTGTAGGACTGCACCATACATTGCCACCGTCCGGGTACACCATCTGCGAGCATGGTGGCACGTCCAGCGCCTTGTCCCAGCAGGCCGGGTCACCGGGTGTGGGCACGTCCGGTGCCGTCGGGGTGTTGGAGATGGCGACGGCGGCGTTGCGCACCATGGGCGTGTGCTTGCGGCGTGTGGTGAACAGGCGCAGGCACAACTGGAAGGCCGATGCGGTGAGCGGGCGGTCGCGACTGCCCACCACCAATGTGTCGGTGTCCACGTGTACGTCGGGGTCGTTCTGATCGGCTACCGAGTGTCTCTCCACTGTGGAGGTATCAGAGGCCCACACGCCCATGCTGTACCACTTAGTCCACAGGTCGCCGGCCTCCACGCGCAACAGCACCTCGATCCAAGTGCCCGCCGGGGTGCTGGCGTTCCACGAGGCGATAGCCTCTGTGAACTGGAATGGCGTGGGCATGGCAGGGCTGGTGGCTTCGCCGAACAGGTAACTGCCCCCGTTGTAGAAATTGTGCCCGTGGTAGCCGCCCGGCGGGTAAGGGTCGGTGCCGCGCCGGGCGCCGGAAACGTCAATCCGGATCGAGCCGTCCGAGGCCAGCTCTACCCCCTCCAGCAGCCAGCTTTCGAACTGGCCTTCGGCGGCCCGCCACCGCAACAGGTCCGTGCGATAGTGCACGTGATCCTGTCCTTGCTCTTGGTCTTGCCCGCACGACAACCCCTGCCCGCGGTCGTGCGCGTGCGCGTGCGCAAGTGTAGATTGGAAGCTGTGATTCACGGCATTCCCCTCTGCATATACACAGCTTTCTGACGGATGGGGCCGATGTAACCGCCGATCTGCAACGCCAGCAGGCCGGCCGCCACCGCCATCAACAGCACACCGGGCACCACCGACAGCCCTGCATTGCCAGACAGGCCGCTCACCACGAAAGTGACCGGATAGAGCGCGTAGCCTACCCATAGCAGCAACACCCACAGCCGGGACAGACCACCCCACCGGCCCTGTGCCGCGTGTGCGCCGATCACCCAAGCCGGAAATATGAGCAAGCTCAGGTCGTGTGGGTTGAGGTGGGGGGATATGAGCAGGGCTACGATCGTTGTTAATGCCCACATCAGATCGAGGCGAGTATCGGGTGGGGGCGCACCTTCCAGCGTGTCCGCCTCGTGCGCCTGCACGGCATGGTGCAACCACGCCCAGCCCAGCACAACCATCGAGGCCAGCGCCAGCAGCACGTATAGAGGCATGACCAACCCGGGCGCGAAACCGCCCACCAAGTTGGCCGCGAAGCCGCGCCAGTTGTGCATAATGGCGGGGTCAATGGCGTTGGCATCGGTCCAACCTGCCACGCCTACGAGTAGCTGCGCGTAATCCATCGGCCAGTGCAGACCCAGCGCGGGCGTGATCGCTACGCTAAGCCCGATGAACAGCCCCGCGAAGGCTAGGAGTGCCCGCCAGTTGTGCAATAACACCATCAGCAAGAGCACCAACGGTAACACCTGTGGTTTGAGGGCCACCAACAACAGCCCTACTGCGGCCCAGCCGGGCCGGCCCCACTTCCACGCCGCGAAAGTGGTGCACAGGCCGAGCAGCACGAGGGGCGAATTCTGCCCTAACATGAGTGCGCGCACCAGCGGTAAATAGGAGCAGGCCGCCATGCTCAACACCCACCCCACCTGACGCGAGCCGGGCAGCGCTCCGTCCATCACTCCAAGCGACAATCCGATAGCCAGCCCCGCCATCAGCGTCCACAGCGCGAACACCAGCGGGTATGGCATATTCATCAGTGGGGCCACCGCGAGTGCCTCGAAAGGCAGATGGTTGAAGGGGAGCAATTCGCGGTCGCCCAGCGCTTTGTAGGGGGCGAAGATGCGCCTCTGCGCATCGTGCTGGGTTTGCAGGTCGTACAGCAGAGGGCCGTGCCCCTCGTATATGATGAGTGCGCCTGTGAGGGTGGAGATGAAGTCTACCGGACGGCGTATGTAGCCTTCGGGGCCGCCGCTCTCCTGTACCACCCGCGCCCACAACAGCAGGTAGCCCACGATGAGCGCCAGCGACAAAGCTATCGCCAGCTTGCTCCCGAACGACCAACCCCTGTCCCTGCTGTCCACGCCCGCGCGTCCGTGCCCCCCGACACCTGTGCCTCCCACGCTGGCTTCCTGCTCCCTGAGCAGAGCGCGCTCTCGCTCCACCGGGTCGAGGATCGGTTCGTCGGTGTGGTCAATGTGCAAGCACACCCTCCGGTTTGGGTGAGGTGGTGGCACGGCGGCTCTGCCACGCTTTAAGCACTGCCTGCAAGAAGAGCCTGCCGTGGTCGCCGCCCAGTATGGCCTCAGCTGCCCGCTCCGGGTGGGGCATCAGGCCCAGCACGTTGCCCTGTTCGTTGCACACCCCAGCTATGTTGTGCACCGAGCCGTTAGGGTTGGCCATCGGGTCCACCTCGCCGTCTGGTGTGCAGTAACGCAGCACTATCTGGCCGTGGCTGTTGAGGTGGGCGAGCGTTTGCGGGTCGGCGAAGTAGCGGCCCTCGCCATGGGCGATGGGCAGACGCCACACCGTGCCTGCGGGCACTGCCTGTAGCAGTTGGCAACGAGAATTTTCCACGCGCGTGTGTACCCACTGGCAGGAGAAGGACAGGCCGGCGTTGCGCAAGAGCGCGCCGGGCAACAGGTGGGCTTCGGTGAGTATCTGGAAGCCGTTGCATATGCCCAGCACCCATCCTCCCTCCTGCGCGTAACGCCGCACCGCCTCCATAACGGGCGCGAAGCGCGCAATGGCTCCTGCCCGCAGGTAGTCGCCGTAGGAGAAGCCGCCGGGCAGCACCACGAGGTCGTAACCGCTCAGGTCGGTGGTGGTGTGCCACACCAGCTCGGCCCGTTGACCCAGCACCTCGCCTAGGGCGTAGTGGGCATCGTGGTCGCCGTTGGAGCCGGGGAACACAATCACCCCTGCTTTCATGGTCACCGCGGGTCCCCTTCCAAATCGAATGCGTAATCTTCTATCACCGGGTTGGCGAGCAGGCGCCGGCACATCGAATTGACGGCCTCGCGCGCCTGCGCTTCGTCCTCGGCGTGCAGATAGACCTGTATGTATTTGCCTGAGCGCACCTCTTCCACCCCGCTGTAGCCTAGGTTGTGCATGGCGTCGCGGATCGCCAGACCGGTCGGGTCGTTTACCACCGGCTTGAGGGTCACGCGGATGTTAGCCAACCACAGCATTGGTGTGCCGTTGGGGGTAAAGTTCGTCCAGCAGATTGCGCCCGGTGAGCCGCTCGTAAGCCTCCAGATACTTCTCGGAAGTCTTGCGGGCTACGTCGTCCGGCAGTGGGGGTGCGGGCGGCTCGCGGTTCCAACCCGATTCGGTCAGCCAGTCGCGTACGTATTGCTTGTCGAGGCTCACCTGACTCTCGCCCACTCGGTATCTATTCACTTCCCAGAAGCGCGAGGAGTCGGGGGTGAGCAACTCGTCAATCACAATAAGTTCGCCGCTGTCGAGCAAACCGAACTCCAGCTTGGTATCGGCGATGATGATGCCGCGTGTGCGGGCATACTCTGCCGCCGCCGAGTAGATGCGCAGGGTGGCCACCCTGAGCCTTTCGGCAAGCTCTCGCCCCACCATAGAGGCCATTTGCTCGAAGCTGATGTTGAGGTCGTGGCCGGTTTCGGCTTTGGTAGCCGGGGTGAAGATCGGCTCAGGCAGTTGTGCGCTCTCCTGCAAACCGGTGGGCAAGGGTATGCCCGTGACCGTGCCGTCTCGTTTGTATTCGGCCCAACCCGACCCGGCCAGATAACCGCGCGCCACGCACTCGATGTCAATGCGTTTGGCCTTGCGCACCAACATAGCCCGCCCCACCAACTGGTCTTGCTGTTCTTGCGGCCACGACTGCCAGTCGAACGGGAGGTCTTCGCGCCTCGTGGTTATCATGTGGTTAGGCACGATGTGAGCAGTCATGTCGAACCAAAAGGCCGAGAGGGCGGTCAACACCTGCCCTTTGTGGGGGATGCCAGTGGGCAACACGTAGTCGAACGCCGAAATGCGGTCGGTGGCTACGATCAGCAACCGGTCACCCAGATCGTAGGTGTCACGCACCTTGCCCCTGCCGTACAGGGGTAGTGGAAAGTTGGTCTGCAAAACAGAGGTTGTGTTCATGTGGACAATTATAGCATATCTTTTCGCCCTGCTTATATTGTTTCCACTTTGGCTCCGGTTCCACCAACAATCGGAACCAAGCTCCACCAATATGCAGGAGTATGCAGGAGAAAAAAATACAGGACCGGGGTGATACCCCCACACCTAGAGGGTACCCGCCGGACAGGGGGCTTAGATCAGCCCCTGCACATCCTCGTTGTTAGTGGAACTGGTAAGAGTTACGATTAAAACCTCTAATATGGTATAATTCGCCACACACTTAAAGTAAAGTAGAGTAGTCGGACCTGCTTTTGCGAGTGTGTAATTGGTTTTGCTACCGAATTGTAATCAGAATCCTATCCACATAAACCAACATCGGAGCAATATAGCATGGACGATCAAACTACAATAGCTTATCTGCGTAAACTCGTGGACAATTTTCGTGAAGCACGTCAGTGGCACGACCCGCCAAAGGAGTTGGTCTTAAGCATGGCAGTAGAAGTGGGCGAACTGGCGGGTCACTTTCGCTTCCGGACGGAAGAAGAAGTGCGCGCATATCTCAAAGACCCTGCCGGCCGTCAAGCTATCGCCCACGAAATAGCCGATGTGCTCTACCACGTGCTGGCGCTTGCCTCTACTATTGACTTCGACCTCTCCGCGGTATTCCGGGATAAACTCTCGCTGGCCGCGAGCCGCTATCCTGTCCCATCGGCCCGCCCACCCACCGCGAAAGGCGTGCAGTCCAAGACGCGTGTCCCCCGCTCTTAGCCGCGAAGCTCAAAGGTCTGGAAATGCGTTTGGCGATTTGCCGGTCTCCTAGTGTGGGGCTTATACTTAATCACTGATGTTTGCAACCTGCCCCGCAGGGGCGTATTGGTTTCCTTGGTTTGGTGATAGTGAGGGCCATGGTTGTCCCCACAGGCAGAGACTGCTCAGGAGAGGACTTATGCAACAGCCAGACGCGCGTGCGGAGCGTCGGGATAGCCGGCCTGATCCTGCGAACCCCATAAACCCCATAAGCGGGCCAGAAAGCCCCACGCATGCGGGTACCGGTGGGGATGGGCCTGTTGTGTCGTCTGTCGGCGGGGCCGGCCTCGTGGAGCAGGAACGACCATCACCGCCGGTGCAGCCTGTGGTGCCCGTGCCCGTGCCCGCACAGATTGGCCGCACCAGACCGCGCGGTGTGGCCCTGCCCCCTACTCCGGCTCATCGCATGCTCAACGTGCGCTCGATCAGGCACCGGAATATGGTCTGGGTGGACATCATCCACCCGGGCGAGCCTGAGATCCAGTGGCTGCGTGCCCACTACAATTTCCACCCCCTCCACCTCGACGACACCCTCTCCAAGATACAGCGCCCTAAAGTGGACGTGACCGAAGGCTACGTGTTCATAGTGATGCACTTCCCGGTCTACTCCAAACTGGCGCGCGTCACCACACCCAGCGAGGTGGATATCTTTGTGGGTCGAGACTACGTAATCACCGCGCATCAGGGCAACCTCAGGCCGCTGATACGCTTCTTCAACCAGTGTCTGGAAGACCCGCAGGCTCGCGCTCAGGCTATGGAACGCTCCACCCCTTATCTGGTGTATCTCATACTGGACAAGTTGGTGGACTACTGCTTCCCCATCCTCAACAAGATAGCCGCGAACATCGAGCAGGTCGAAGATTCCATATTCGAAGAGAACGTGCGACGTACCATACAGGAGATATCCATAATCCGGCGTGACATCATAGCCTTCAGGCGCATCATCAAGCCGCTCCTCCCCGTGGTCGCCAACCTCGACCGCAAATTGCAGCCTTTCGCGCAGGAGGACATGGAGGAGTACTTCGGGGACATACTGGACCACTTGAACAAGATATGGGACACTCTGGAAGACTACAAAGAAGTCATTGAAGGGCTGAGCGACACCATCAACTCGCTCACTTCCAACCGCATCAACGAGATAATCAAAGTGCTCACCCTCATATCGGTGATCCTGCTCCCGCTCACCGTGATATCGAGCATATACGGCATGAACATCAGCCTGCCCGCACAGGAACACCCCTATGCTTTTGAGATGGTAGTAGGGGTGATGCTGTTGGTGATCATAAGCATGCTGGCCTTCTTCCGCTGGCGCAAGTGGATTTAGAGCCAGTTTGAAGTTCTCGGCTCTGTGCTGTGATAAGCCAACTCCAATCTCGATTAGAAGACAACCGTTCACTGCGCGTGCTGGCGCTGGGCCTGCTCGCGATAGGCGTGGGGGCGGTGGGCGGCTTTGTGCTGGTGGCGATGGGCAACCCGATATTGCCCATCGTACTGGTGGCCGGGTTGGTGGCCCTGCCGTGGCTGGTCACCCGGCCCATGGCCGACCTGTTGTTGGTGGCACTTACCGCCACGCTGTTGCCGTTCGCCGCTTCGCCGGTGCGGCTTGCGGTGCTCACGCCCACCCTGCTGGAAGTGGGCCTCCTGTTGCTGTACACCTCATGGCTGTTGAAACTGCTCACCGGCTCGGGCCTGCGCCGCACGCCCCTCGATGTGTGGTTGGTGCTGTTCGTGGCGGCCACGCTGTTTGCCTTCGTGTTGGGGCTGGGGCGCGACCCCTCCACCGATGTGATGCACAACTATTTCAAACTGGTGTTGGCTATGGGGGTGTTCTTCGCTGTCGTCAACATCGCGTGCGACTGGCGGGCGGTGGCAACGGTGTTGAACGCCCTCATAGTGTCGGGCGCGGTGCAGGCCATGCTGGGCATTGCGCTGTGGGCTTTGCCCGACTCGCGTGCCGCGGGCCTGCTGACCCGCCTGTCAGCCATAGGCTACCCGACTGGCAGAGTGATCCGATACGTCGAGGACAATCCGGCGCTGGGGGAGCGGGCCACCGGCACGCAGGTGGACCCCAACTCGTTCGGCGGGATGCTGGTGGTGGTAGCCACATTGACCGGGGTACAGTTGCTGGCCCGCAGGCCGCTCCTGCCCCGCTGGTTGCTTTCTGTGATGTTCGCGGCTCAGGTGGGTGCGCTGGTGCTCACGCAGTCACGGGCCGCGCTGCTCGGGCTGGTGGCGGCAGGCGCACTGGTGGGTACACTGCGCTACCGTCGGCTGTGGGTATGGGGCGCTGTGGGCGCTGTGCTCATCATGGCGCTCGGTATCGGCGGGGGCTACTTTGCGCGCTTGCAGGCCGGACTGCGCTTCGAGGACCCTGCCAACCAGATGCGGCTGGCCGAGTACCGCAACGCGATGGAGATAATCGCCCGCTACCCGGTCTTCGGGGTGGGTTTCGGCACGGCGGGCGAGCTGGGCCTGACCACCGGCGTGTCCAGCATCTACCTGACCATCGCCGAACGCGCAGGCCTTGTTGCGCTGGCGCTGTTCATGGCCTCCATAGGGGTGTTTCTGGTCAGCGCCCTGACCGCTATACGGGCATCTCACAGGCCAGCCCCCGGGAACACACAGTCGAAGGCGCACTCCCCATATCAGAGCGGGAATGCCCCAACCCTGCCGCCGGCGCAGGGATCGCAGACCGGAGCCGATGATGCGCTCGATGCCGATAGAAGGTGGTCCGTGCTCGACTCGGCTGTGCTGGGGGGTACGGCAGCGGTGTTTGGCGCTCTGGTGGTGGGCGTGGCCGACCACTACTTCTTCAACATAGAGTTCCCTCACATGGTTGCGCTGTTCTGGCTGTCGGCAGGTCTTGCCATGTCTGCACGCCACTTGCTGATGAGGGCTGACCTCTCATAGCCTATGAGGATAGAAGCGATATTGTTTCTGGTGCTGGCCGCGTTGTTGCACGCTGGGTGGAACCTTTTGTCTAAGCGAAGCGAGGACAAACTCTCATTTCTGTGGCTATCCGGTGTTGCGGTGTGTGTGGTCTTCCTGCCCCCCTTTCTGTACGTATATCGCTATCAGCCACCCGCCCCAGACGCGTGGGGTTATATCCTGCTCTCGGCATTGTTCGAGGCGATTTACTTCATATTGCTGGCAAACGCTTACCAGCGTGCGGATCTGTCTCTCATCTATCCGGTGGCCCGCGGATCGGCCCCCCTATTTGTGGCGCTGTTTGCTTCTATTATGCTGGGCGAGCGTTTATCGGTGGCAGGCATAGCTGGCATAGCGCTGATCGTGTTGGGCATCTATACGATCAACCTTCGGTCTTTGTCTTTAAACAGGCATGGGCTGCTCGCGCCCTTGCTGTCCATGCGCGACAGGGCGCTACAACTCGCTCTGCTCACGGGTGTTGCGATCGCAACCTACTCGGTGGTGGACAAAGTGGGCATACAATATGCCAGCCCGCCGGTGTACACATATCTGATATTGCTGATGACCACCCTTATGCTGGCCCCATACGTTGTTGTGGTGAAGAGGAAGTTGATTGTGCGCGAATGGCAGTCCAACCGATGGAGCATCTTGCTGGTCGCGGTGATGACCGTGCTTACGTTCTCTCTGGTGCTGGTGGCCCTGAGCTTTAGCAAGGTCAGTTATGTATCGGCGGTGCGGGAGGTATCGGTGGTGATTGCGGCACTGCTGGGCACGATAGTGCTGCGCGAGCCGTTTGGCAAGGCGAAGGTAGCCGGAGCTGCCCTGATTTTCGCAGGTATAATGTGCATTGGCTTTGCCCGGTAGTGGGCAACTTGGTGGGCTTGCTTGGAGTGCGGGGGTGCTGCCCGCAGTTCGTTTTACCGCCCCGCTGTGGGCTATCTACGGGTAGCACCCCCGTGCTTTCTGTAGCATTAGACCTTGGTCTTGCGTCGGGTTTCGCTGATCACCGTGCCGGTGGTGCGGTTGGTGCCCAGCATCAACTCGGCGATCTTGGTGATCAGCCAGCCGATGAGGATGTACACCACTATGGCAACCAGCGCTTCGAACTCAAGCACGCCCGCCCCGGCCGCGCCCGGATAGGTGATAGGGCGACCGAACAACCCGGCGAACGGGGCCACCATCCAGCCGGTGAGGCCGTAGATGAGTTGAGCGAAGCCCGCGTTTTCGTTAGCCCCTGCCAGCAATAACACGAAGCGAATTGCCAGCAGTATGGCCATCAGCCCTACGATAAACCACACAAGACGGCTCACCCAGTCCACGGCGGCGGCACGCTCGGCTGCTGGGTCCACTACCCGCTCGGCCACGTTGTGCATCACCACCTGATCCGAAGGGGCGGATGTGGCGGTCGTGGTCTGCACGGTAGATTGTTGAGCCACAGGTGTCGGCTCCGCCGGAGCGGGCGAGACAGCCGCTCCGCTTTCGGTGCTGGTCTGGGTCTGGCTGACTACCGTCTTCTCAGGCTCCCCCGCCACCACGGTCTCCTCATTGCGTATTACCTGACGAGTATCGTCTGCCATTGATCGCACCTCCCTTTCTTCCTTTGCGGTTTGAGCGACTGATGTGCGTGGCATGGTGCTTCGCGCACCCGTCGCTTCGATTTTTCCTGTTCACCTTACATGACATGCACAGAAACAGAACCTGCCTGCTATACGGCGTCATCCGGCGCGGGTCTGTTCGGTGCCCTCTATTGTGTTAACGATCCACGCACGCTATCTGTTATGGTCAGCGGATTGCGCCCATTCCCCCAAGGAAAGAGGGCCAAGCCCTAGAACCAGTAATAACTGGGTTTACAGGGGTTTGATCTAAGCCCCCCGTCCGGCGGGTACCCTCTGGGTATAGTGCTCCCCATTATCAAGACCATTTTGGGGCAAATTAAGGTGGATGAAGCCGAGATAGATGAGTCGAATCGAATCTGCCGCATGGAGCTTCAACTTCGCCAGTATACCGCCGCCGGTGTCTGGTACTCCAAGGACTGGTGCAATTGTCGGTGGTTGTAGAAGTCGAAGTACCGCCCCAGCCCGTCCACTGCTTCTCCCACGCTTTGATAGTCTCGAATATACACCTCCTCTTGCTTCATGCTCCGCCATAACCGCTCCACGAACACGTTGTCCAACGCCCGATCTCGCCCGTCCATGCTGATGTTAATGTTGTTAGCCGCCAGCCGGCCCGTGAAGTCCAGACTTGTGAACTGTTTTTTTCCAGCCAGTCAAGCTCCATCTTGAGATTGCCGATCTGCTGGTACAGCCGTTCTGGTTAGGGTGTACTCCGTACTCAGCGGCCAACTCGTTTATCGTCTTGAACCCTCGGATGGCCTCGATGGCTAGCCTGCCTTTGAACTCTGGCGAGTAGGTCTTGCGCTGTCTCTTTATCTCGCCTGTTTCTCCTTTCGGTAGGCTCATCTTATCACAGCGCTTTCCACCTTAACCCTTGGTCCGAATTTATGGGAGCATTATATGGTGCGTGGGTATAAATGTCTCCGGCTCTTTACTTTTCCCGCATCCCGCATATTGACGGAGTATGGCCCCGATGCTTGGTGGCACCCCGGCTTGGGTTCCAGTTGACATAGAAGCGCGGGCAGAGTAATCTACATAAGGCCCAACACACCGCATCATCTATTTGGGAGGAAGACGATGCCAGACCAACAGGCGCAACCACAGCCGGCCGACCAAACAGAAGCAGAAGGGGGGAGAGAGGGCCAGACCCGGTCGGTGGTGTTGAACAGCCTCGATATCCAGAGGATAATTCCCCATCGCTACCCGTTTCTGCTGGTGGATCGCATAATCGAGATGGAATGGGGTAAGCGAGCGGTGGGTATCAAGAACGTATCCGCCAACGAACCGTTCTTCGCCGGGCACTTTCCAGATTACCCTGTGATGCCCGGTGTGCTCATAATTGAGGCCATCGCTCAGGTGGGCGCGGTGGCCGTGCTGGGCATGCCGGAAAACAAGGGCAAGATCGCTTTCTTCGCGGGCGTGGACGAGGTGCGCTTCAAGCGGCAAGTGCTCCCCGGCGACACTCTGCGCATCGAGGTGCAACTCACCCGCGTGCGTGGCCCGATAGGTCAAGGCACCGGCGAGGCCACGGTGGACGGCCAGCTTGCCTGCCGGGGCTCGTTCATGTTTGCGCTGGCCGATGCATCTGCGCTGAACCGAATATAAGGTTGGCGGCTGAGGAATGGCTATGATAGAGCGGAAAGTCGAGCAGGTGCGCGCCGCAGTCCAAGCGACCGACGATTATCTCTTGGCTCCTGAGGACAAAATACCATTGATATACGAGGCCCTCGCCTCACAGTATGGCGAGCTACAGTGGCGGCCCCGCACAGACCCCCTGTCCGAACTGGTGCTAACCATACTGTCGCAGAACACCTCAGACACCAACCGAGACCGTGCATTTGCGGCCCTAAAGGCTCGCTTCCCTTCGTGGGAGCAGGTGCGCGACGCGCCTACCCAAGAGCTTGTGCAAGTTATCAAGCCCGCGGGGTTGGCTAACATCAAAGCCCCGCGCATACAGCAGGTATTGCGATTAATAACCGAAGAAAGGGGCCATCTCAACTTGGACTTCCTGATGAGCATGCCCATCGAGGAGGCCAAAGCTTGGCTGTCCAAGTTCAACGGGGTGGGACCCAAAACCGCGGCCTGCGTGCTGATGTTCGCCTGCGGCAAGCCGGTGTTGCCGGTGGACACACACGTGTACCGAGTGTCCAAGCGTCTGGGGCTGATCGGCGAGCGCGTCAGTGTGGAGCAGGCTCATCAGGCGCTCGAATGCATGGTCGAACCCGACAGGCGCTATGCGTTCCATATCTACCTTATCAAACATGGCCGGCTCGTGTGCAAAGCTCGGCGGCCCCTGTGCGAGATATGCGTGGTGAAGCAGTGGTGTAACTACTATGCCCACGGGCGTGACCGTTGAGCCCTGTCGCTGGCCTGAACCTTGCTGGTATGCAGGGTTGATCCTGCACCAGATATTGGGCTTCGTAGTAACACCTAGCGACCTTGTTGCCCTGCCGAGATTGTGATATATTATACAATGGTTGGTGTGGAGCAATGGGCGGCGAGACCCGACCCCCACACTTTCGAGGAGGCACGCAACGATGCAACTGGCTGTCCTTATGCAGACTACCCCTGTGGCTCAGCAGACGCAGAACCCCGTAGCCCTCAATCAGACCAACTGGCTGGCTATTGGCATCTTCTTCATGATGGTCATGGGCATGGCGGTGAGCATGCTGCTCATACCCTACCTGTTCAGCCCGCGTAACCCTAACCCCACCAAGTATGTGCCTTACGAGTCAGGCATGCCGCCCATTGGCTCGGCTCAACAGCGCTACACCGTGCGCTACTACGTCATCGCCATGCTGTTTGTGGTGTTCGACATCGAGGCGGTGTTCTTCTATCCGTGGGCCGTGGCCTTCAACGCCATCGGCTGGTACGGTTTCATCGAGATGGTGCTGTTCATAGCGTTACTGCTCGTAGCCTACGTGTATGCGTGGCGGAAAGGAGCACTGGATTGGGCCTCGTAGTCAACAGATTCCGACCTAACATCATCACCACCACCACTGACTTCCTGTTCAACTGGGCGCATCGCTATTCGATGTGGCCGCTGATACTGGGCACGGCATGTTGTGCCATCGAGATGATGGCGGTGGGCATCTCGCGCTTCGACATGTTGGAGCGCTTCGGCATGCTGTACCGCTTCTCGCCGCGCCAGAGCGATGTGATGCTGGTGTGCGGCACGGTCACCAAGAAGTTCGCGCCCGTGATGCGCACCCTGTGGGACCAGATGGCTGAACCCAAGTGGTGCATCGCTGTGGGCAACTGCGCCTCGGCGGGCGGCCCCTTCCCCACCTATTCGGTGGTGCAGGG
>DAOTTC010000071.1:0-59778 GCA_034437815.1 Chloroflexia bacterium
CTCGTCACTCACATCGCTGGGGTATGCTTTTCTGTTCATACCCCAATTTTATCAACTTCAACCCTCAAAGTTCATAACACGCTCTTATAATAGATATACGGTAGCATCCCGCGCCGCCACACACCACTTGCCACCCTCACTTGGCCGGCTACCGGTAGACGCAGACAGGCCTCTGTATATCGCATAGCTCGTGAGATGAAGGGTGCGCCATGATGCATCGGCCACCTGATGACCCTGACTCTGACCTCTCCGTGATAGAGGATTTGGACCCCGAACCGCCCGGCAGGGGTGGGCGGGCACATGTTCGCGAACTCATACTGGGCATTATATTGCTCGTCGGAGTGCTGGCGTGGGCGGGCTGGGATGCCTACCGGCAAGCCATCAGAGAGGAGCATTACCGCGCCGGCCAGCAGGCCGCACAAAGCCTCGACTGGGATCGGGCACTGGCGCACTACTCGGCGGCGCTTGGCTATAAAGATGCCAAAGCCCGCGTAGAAGAGGCGACCCGCCTTATCGCCGAGCGAGATAGCAACTACTCCAAAGCTCTGTCGGCTGTTGGCAGTTCGAACTGGCCCCAAGCCCTTCAGGCATTGCAGGCTGTGGAGCGTATCCAGCCCCACTACCGGGACACACCCCAATTGAGCAAGACGGCCCTTGCCCACGTGGCCCCACATGCTCTGAAGGGCGCCGTTGCCCTGCATGAGGGGGTAGAGCCGGCGGGGCTGTACTACCACACCGGTGAGCAGTGGGTGTACCTGCAAGGCAGTGACCGGTCGAGCCGCGTGCTTGGCTACGGCACATCCGACCACCTCGTGTATGGCAGTGGTGGGGGGCATCGCTCCCCCATGGTGGCCCACATCAATGGCTCAAGCCTACGCTTTGAGAAGCTGGCCTTCATCACCGACGATTTCGACTATTTTGTGTGGGGCAAGCACGGCGTGTGGGGTCTGAGCAGTAAACATTACCCTTATCCCTACGCGCCGATCGGTCAACCCGGTGTGCGTGCAGGTTATGCTGGCTTCGCTTTGTTCTATCAGGCGTTCGGCAGCCCGGCGCCCGTGCCGGTGTTGCGCTCAGGCAACGACCGGATAGTCATGGATCTGGGGCGGGATGGCAGGCATATGCTGCTGGCCGAAACGAGCACCAGCGATACCGGCGGCTTGCATAACAAACTGTATATCATCAACGCTGATAGCGGCATCAAATGGCTGCTGTATGAGTTCGATGGTGGCTTCCAGAGCGCCAAACTCAGCCCCGATGGGCGACACGTGTTGCTGGTGACGTTTGTCCCCCATATCGGTGCAATGCGCGAAACCCACAGCGCGGTTCTGATCGACGTCATCAGTGGCGATGCCCGTACCATCACAAGAAGGAGTACCAATGAACTGGGGCGCAGTGGCTTCCCCGCGGTCAGTGCCCTCTGGCTGACGAAGGGGCCGCTTGCGGGCAAGGCCCTCATCGGCGAATGGGGCGGCACCCGCTCTTCTATCATCTTGCTCGACCCCGACACCCCGACCTATTACCTGACGAAAGTGCAGGTCAGAAGCAGTCCGTTGCAGCGCGTGTGGGCTATGGAATACGAGAACGAACCCAAGATCCTGCTCGTATGGCAAAACGGCGTGAGCCGCACCCTGCCCTATGAACCGATGATAACGTTCGTGGAGCTGACGGCGGGCCGGTTCGCCTTCTCAGAGGCCTCACTGCCTCTTGAAGACGACACTCTGCTGGTGGGCGCGTGGTTGAGAGGTAATCATATAATCTACCGCACACGCTCTTACAGTACAAGCCCCGAACCCGGTTCGTATACCTTGTACAGCCTGCCGTGCTCCGACGTGCAAAGGGGCGACCTCAAGCCCACTGCCATCTATGAGATAAAGCCGGTCCAGACAACCTCTCAGTTCGGGCCGGTACCTTTCAATCTGGGCCGCGATATGCTGGTGTATTCATTGGGCACGGAAGTCCACGCCCGAACGTATGACGGGGCGATGGATCTGAAGCTGGACACCGGCGTCAGCTACTTCTACGACCCGTTTTACGACACGATGCGTAGCTTGCTCAGGTGATGCGAGGGCCCTGATGCTTGGCCGTTGGTGGCTCGTGGTACCCTCAGGCTCTGCGAGCCAGAAACTCCCGCACGGCCTGCTCGTTCGGTGCGTCCAGCACCCCTCTCTGCGAACTGACTACCATAGCTGCCGTGGCATTCCCAAAGCGCGCGCTGTCTTCCAGCGACATGCCCTTGTTGCGGGCATACAGGAACCCCGAGTTGAAGCTGTCGCCGGCGCCCACGGTGCCCAATGCTTCCACCTCAAAGCCCGGCACGAGTATCCCCTGCCTGTTGGAGTCATCGAATACCTTCGAGCCTCTGGCGCTCATTTTGACTACCACCACCTCAACCCCCTGATCTAAGGCCCACAGGGCCCCCTCCTCCATGCTGAGGCCGGACGCCTGCTCAAGCTCGAATTTGTTGCACAGCAACACTCCTACCCAATTCAGCATACCGGCAAGCTCCGAGGCTGTCACCGGCTGGCCGACGAACGGCCCGAAGTCCAAAGCGGTGTTGATGCCTCTGCCTCGGGCCACGCGCAGCAGTTCACGGGCATGCTCCCCGCGCCAACGAGGTATGAGCGTATAGCCTGTGACCAGCAACCAGTCCTCGCCCCCACCGCCTATGACGCGGGCGCGCGGCTCGAACAGGCCTGACGCCCCGAGGTAGTGATATGTGTGCCGCCTCAATTGCTCGTCGGTGATCACGATGGTGGTGGAGGTGCCTGCATCCGGCATGATGCGCACGCTGGTGGTGTCTACGTTGCGCCCGTGCAACCACCCCAGAATCATGTCGCCAAACGGGTCTGCACCCAGCGCACTCCATAACCTGACGATCTCTCCTAGCGATGCCGACACATAGGCGCTGTTAGCCCCATTTCCACCGAGTGTGGGCACTACTCGGTCGTTGGTCATCACAAAATTGGCGTTGGAAAACTCATCTTCGGCGCGTTCCGGCAGTCGGGTGACGCCCCGGACGAATATATCTATGGTGGTATTGCCTACTACTGTTAGCAACTCGACCTCCTGAAGCCAACCGGCTCCGTGCGCTCAGGACCGGTGCGTGAAGTGTTATGCACTATGCGCGTGGCTCAACCCTTATACCAAATTGTGTGCGGAAAGGCTACAAAGGCGCAAGGCAAGGGCATCCCCGACCCCGGCCATTCATCGTATTTGTCTTTGCCCGGATAAGTGGTATTACGCCTGCGAGGGCCCTCCGGGGTTGCGCCTCATTCGGTCGTCATCGTCAATCCTGAGATGGAGGCGGGAGCAGAGTGAGCAACGCAGCGCACCCTACCACCAGCAGGACAAGCACCACTTCTACCAGCACGTTGCGCCGCAACTGCCCGCCCACATCACTGCCTGCGGCCTCGGCCTGCCTGCGCAACCTCGGACTGACCCATAGTAGATTGAAGGCACCCAGACAAATCAGCGATATGAACAGCCCGAGCTTTATCACCAGCACCTGACCGTAGCCGCTTTCCAGTATGGACCCGAAATCCGCCGAGTGTACGAGCAGATTATACGTGCCTGTGCCACTCAGCACCAGCACGCTGACCACTGCCAGCCGCGAGAATCTGGGCACCGACCGGCCCAGAAACGCCCTGCCTGCGCCATAGGATACGCCCATCGCGCGGAACGTGGGGAACAGCACCAGCACCATGTACGCAAGGCCACCCGCCCACGCGGCCGCCATGACCAGATGCAGCCAGTCGCTGAGCACAGGCAGAGGCAGGCCGAGCGCATGGCCCGCGGCATGCCCACTGCCGGCGGCGGCCGCATGACTGCCAATGGCTTCGCCTAACAACAACAGTGAACCACATGATACTGTAAGGTCCCAAGGCGTCGGACCGAGCTTCGGCCCTGCCCCCCTTCTGCGCCACGCGTAAATCATCACCGGCACCAGCAGTATGGATGCTAACATCTTCAGCGCCCATGCAAGCCCATATCGGGTTGAAGTCAATAACACCCATGCGAGGTCGTTGGCGGCGAGGGCGCTCGGATAGTCCGTGTCCCCGATGGCCGCCACCTGTCCGACCAGTTCGGCCACCAGTGCCAGCACCAGCACCACCGCCACCGCTCCCCCAAGGTAGCCGAAGCGTGCCGACAGAGCAGGCAGCAGGTGGTCGCTTATGCCCCCGCCCGCTCGGTCCTCAGACGCGGCAGGCTCTATCACACCCACCGTGAACAGCGCCCCGCCCAGCACAATGGCCGCTCCCGCCAGCATCACCCAGCGCACTATCAGCCTGATCGGGTCGGGCTTTTCATCCGCTGTGTCGGTGCTTGAGCTTAGCAGGTTTACGCCGGGGTCGTCTGGGGCCGACTGCTCCGTGGGCGCTAACCCACCGCCCTCGCCGGATACCTGAAACCTGAATACGCCCTCGGTGGGGTGCCCGTCAATCGTGGACATCACCCTCCATGCGACCGTATATATCCCCGGCTGGAGCGGGCCGGGCAGTACCACTTTGACGGTGGTATCTTGGCCGGCATCCCGGTCCGGCGGACCGAGGGGCAGTGCTTTACGCGAGCGGTCGTAGAGCTTGATCTGGCTGAATTGCAGGCTGACAGGTTCGGTGAGGTACAGCACGATTTCGTGCGGTGGGGCCTGAAGGCGGGCGCCTGCCGGGGGCACGCTCCGGACCAACCTTGGGTGTGCCAGAGCAGTCAGGGGAAGCGCCAGCCCGACCGCGCACAGCACACACACGAGCAAGACCACGCAGGCCTGACGTAGCGGCCCGCGCTGGCCGGAGGCCGCCTGCGATGGCGCCACGTTCGACCGGCTCGCACGGGGCGGGGTATGTTGCCTGTGCCTCATACTGGAATTATAGCACCGGCCGCGCAAAACGTGATGGGAAGCCCGGCTGGCGGTATTTCCTTGGCGGGCGCAACTCCACTACATCACATGGTTCCCTGTACAGTACTAATTTCCTACTGACCGGCTCCCGTCGGTCACGTCCTGATTCTCGTGGGACTTTAGGCCCCGGCGGAAGGGACCAAAAGCCGGTCCAAGAAGTGACAACAGTTCATTGTGTCGCCACGTTGTTTTCGATTAGCATGGGGCTTAACGAAGAAAACTGCGCATTTGCATGCGCACCTCGACAGATAAGGGGGAATGGATAACCATGCTGGAGTTAGTACACTTCACTCCTGCCGAAAGCGACATAGTAGAGCAACAGCACACCACGCACACCGCTCTGTCGCCCACAGTCCCCAAAGTAGCCATCGCCATCCCCGCTTACAATGAGGAGCGCTTCATCGGCAGTGTGGTGATTCAGGCTCTATGCTACTCGCAGAACGTGGTGGTGATAGACGATGGCAGTAGCGATGCCACCACCTATATAGCCGAGCGGGCGGGTGCCACTGTACTGCGTCACGTGGTGAACAGGGGTAAGAGCGAGGCGGTCAACACGGCCCTCGAATGGGCGAGGGATAAGGGAGTAGACGTGCTGGTGTTCATTGACGGCGACGGCCAGCACAGCCCCGACGAGATCGAGCGGGTGCTTGCGCCGGTGCTGGCAGGCCAAGCCGATATGGTAATAGGCTCGCGCTTCCTGACTGTCAAGAGTCACATCCCTTTGTACCGCAAGATCGGCCAGCACCTGTTCAACATATTCACCAACGTCAGCAGCGGCGTGTCCGTCACCGATACGCAGAGCGGGTTCCGCGCCTTCTCGCGTAAAGCCATAGAATGCCTGCGCTTCAAGGGGACCGGCCTGTCGGTGGAGTCCGAGATGCAGTTCCTCGCAAGGGAGTACGGGCTGGCAATCGTCGAGGTGCCCATCAGTGTAGTGTACGCGGAGAAGGCCAAGCGCAACCCTTTCGCGCACGGTATGCAGATACTGTCCAACCTCGTGCGGCTGGTCAGTCAACACCGCCCACTGCTCTTCTTCGGTGTACAGGGCCTGCTCTTGCTGTTGGCGGCAAGTTACATGTCATGGATAACCGTGGACATATTCGCCCGCACGAGGGTGCTGGCGATTGGGTATGCCGTCATCTCGGCTCTGCTCATGATACTTGGGGTGCTTACCCTGTTCGTGGGGCTGATCCTGCATTCAATCCGTAACTTCTTCACCGATCTCAAAAAGACCATACAGCGCGAACGCTCATTCCGTGAGGCGTGAAACACCAAGATGCCCTATGCCTGAAACCATACCGAATTTGTTATCAATATACACATTCACCCCACCGGGCAAGGCGCCGTCGTCACCTCTTTTGGGGTCGCCGGTCACGCAGGTGACAGCCAGTATTGTGGTGGTGAGCTACAACAGCCGTCCCTATCTAAACAGGTGCCTCACGTCGCTGTTGCACACGGTCGGTCTGGACTGCGAGGTGATCGTGGTGGACAATGCTTCCACCGACGGCAGTGCCGATTTGATCGCAGATCAGTTCCCGTGGGTGAAGCTGATTCGCAACTCAAGCAACGAGGGGTTTGCCGCCGCCAACAACCGGGCGGTGGCCGAAGCCAAAGGGCGCTATATAGTGGCCCTCAACCCCGACACCGAAGTGGCCCCGGGTTGGCTGGAAGCACTGCTCCGGCCCTTTGAGCAGGGCCGCGTGGGCGAGCACCGCTACCCTGCGGTGGGTATGACTACGCCGCGCATCCTGATGATGGACCGCCCCGACCGCGTGAACACCTGCGGCAACACCATGCACTATACAGGCATCACGGTGTGCAGGGGTCTGGACTGCCCAACGGACACCCCTCGGTTGGCCGAGCGCTGCGAAGTGTCCGCTGTGTCGGGGGCGTGCTTCGCCATACCACGCTATCTATGGATAGAGCTTGGCGGGTTCGATCCCGACTTCTTCACCTATTTGGAGGATACCGACCTCTCTATGCGTGCCCGGCTGGCCGGCTATAGCTGCGTATATGTGCCCGACTCGGTGGTATACCACAGCTACAGCGGACGGTTCAAAGCCCACAAACTCTACTATCTGGAGCGCAACCGGCTGATGCTGCTGTTCAAGTTGTTCGAGGAGCGCACGCTGGTGGCCCTCATGCCTGCCTTGCTGGTTGCCGAGGTTGTCACATGGGGCTATGCTCTCAAATCCGGTCCCGCCCACGTGCTCGCGAAACTGCAAGCCTATGGCTGGCTGGTCACTCATGCCAGACGAATACGCCTCAAGAGGCGGCGAACTCAGGCCGCCCGGCGGGTGAGCGACCGATGCCTGCTGGCGGCCATGACCTCGCGGCTGGATGTGAGCCAGCTTGCGGGTCGGCGCGCCGGTCGGTTGGCCGACCACACGTTGAACAGGGCGTTTCGCCTGTGGAAGAAGCTCACGCTCAAACTCATCGGCCAGTAGGGGTCGAGGGTGAGAGATTAGCACCAATCAGGACCCGAAGATATGCGCATATTACAACTGACCGCTTTCTATCTGCCCAGCGTCGGGGGCATACAGTACTACGTGCGCAACCTGAGTCAGGCGCTGGTTGGCTTGACCCACTCGGTCACTATATTGACGGTGAATACCGACGGCGCGCCGGCACAGGAGCGGAGGCCCGAAGGCATGGTACTGCGGTGTGCCCTCAATGCTAGCTATCACAGGGGGCTTGTGTCCGCGGAACTGGTAAACCGCCTGATGAGCCTTCAAGGATATGACGTCATCCACGCGCACATTCCATTCCCGCTGGGGCTGGAAGCGGCCGCGCTGGGGTCGAAATTGCGCGGCACGCCACTGGTGGTCACCCACCACGGCACGGGACCCAAAGACGACAGGTTGTACATGCTGGTCGCCGGCCTGTACGACAAGATATACCGCCACCTCAGCCTGAGGGCGGCCCGGCGCGTGGTGTTCCTGACCAACTCTTACAGAGAAGAGATAGCCCTGCCCCCACGCGTGGCTGCCCGCACCCGCATCGTGCGTACAGGTGCCGACACGGCACGCTTCAACCCGCATGTGGATGGCAGCGCGGTCCGTGCCCGCTATGGGTTTTCGTCACAAGACGTTGTGGCTCTGTGGGTGGGCAGCCTCAACGAGCACAACCGCTACAAAGGCATTGACTATCTGCTCATGGCGATCGCCCGGCCCCAGTGTGCGGCTGTGAAGGCCCTGATCGTGGGGGATGGGGCGCTTCGAAGCGGCTTGCAAGACATGGCAGAGCAACTGGGTCTTGCCGACCGTGTGAGGTTCGTCGGCACGGTGGACAATTCGCTCCTGCCGGAATACTACGCGGCCAGCGACTTCTTCGTACTGCCCTCGATCCACGGGCCGGAGAACTCGCCCGTAGTAGTGTTCGAGGCGATGGCCTCGGGAAGGGCCGTGGTGGCGTCAGATATACCGGGGGTGCGGGAGATTGTCGAGCATGAGCGCACGGGCTTGCTGGTATCCCCCAAAGACGTGGGCGCACTCGCTGACGCGCTCTCCCGCATCGGTGGGGACCACGGTGCCCGCACACGCTGGGCCGCCAACGCCCGCGCAAAGGCCTGCGAGCACTCGTGGGAGCGCGTGGCCGAGCGCATGGTAGGCCTGTATCACGAGGCCGCCCACGCCCGTCTCACCACCCGGGACCGGAAAGGCACCCGGCCCGTTCTGACAACCGGCGGTTGGGGGAGTGAGAGCGAGTGATCCGGCAGCGCTCCTTTCGCCCGTCGTGTGATATATGCCGTGAATACATGCGAGAACAGACAACCATGAGGATATGCATTGTAGGCGATTTCTCGGACCATCTGGACGAAGGGTATAAGAACACGAGTCACTATCTGGCACGCAGTCTGGAAGCCCAGCCAGATACCGAGGTGGTGCGCCTGAACGCCAAGAAAGTGCGTACCCGCCAGTTCTGGGGGGAGCTTGCGCGGGCCAAGCCGCACGTCGTGCACACTATCGCCCAACCCACCAACATCAGCCTGTTCAGCACAGCTATGATGCGCGTCTTACACCCGGGAGCGCGCACCGTAGTGTCGGCCCTGCGCGCCGACCGGTATTTCTCCGGTCATACCCCCGACATCCGACACAGAGTGATGATGCAGATGGCAAGGCCCGATCTGGTATTAGTCCAGACCCATCAGTATGCCAGCCTCTTCGAGCGGTTGGGCTGTCGGGTCGAATATCTGCCCAACGGCGTGGACCTCGAACGCTTCAAGCCCGTGTCCAGAGAGCGTCACATCGAACTGCGCCGCAAATATGGGCTGGATGAGCACGCGCCGGTGGTACTGCACGTGGGGCATCTCGAACCCGACCGCAATCTGACCGCCTTCGAAGACCTGCCCGCTCAAGGGGTGCAGGTGGTGGTGGCGGGCAGCCTGTACATGGGCACCCACCACGACCTGATAGCACGGCTGGAGGGGGCGGGCCTGCGGCTGTTCAAGGGTTACCAGCCGAACGTGGAAGAGCTGTACCAACTGGCCGACTGCTACGTGTTCCCTCTGCCACCCGGCAACAGCCTCACCATGCCCCTGTCGGTGTTGGAGGCCATGGCCTGCAACCTACCGGTGCTGGCCACCCGCTTCAGCGGCCTGATGCAGGCTTTCAGCGGGTTCAGGGCCTATGGGTTCGACTTCATCAAGCCCTATGAACCGCTGTTGCCCCGCGTGCAGGCAATGCTCGCGGCCCGAGAAGCCGGTCGGGTGCACACACGCGGCCTCGTGAGGGATTTCTCGTGGGAGGCTGTCGCCGCGAGGTTGCGGGGCTATTACGACATACTCGTGCGTAGGAAGGTGGTGGCATGAAGCTGGTGTGCATCACAGGCATAGACGGCACGGGCAAGAGCACGCTGGCGCGCAACGCCGTCGCCGCGCTGAAGCAGCAGGGCGTGGCCGCCACATACATGTATGGGCGTACCTACCCACTCATCTCGCGGCTGTTGATGGCGCTGGGGCGCATGGTACTGCTCCGCAAGAGGGATATATGGCTGGACTATCGAGGTTACACCGCCAGCAAGAAGCAGACGATGCGCAACCCACTGCTCGCCCGGCTGTACACAGCGGCCATT
This sequence comes from Chloroflexia bacterium, assembly GCA_034437815.1. Lineage (GTDB taxonomy): Bacteria > Chloroflexota > Chloroflexia > QHBQ01 > JADMIH01 > JADMIH01. The sequence continues at coordinate 9,971 of DAOTTC010000071.1, forward strand.
CTGGCCGATTACTACGTGCAGGTGTGGCTCAAACTAGTGCCCCACATGTTCGGTGGACGTGTGGTGATCGCCGACCGCTACCTGTACGACACGGTCATCAGTGATCTGGCAGTGCACTTGAATTACAGCGCCGAGCAGACCGAGCGCGCCATCAAGCGCGGGCTTGGGTTAGTGCCCGCGCCTGCTCTAACTGTGCTGATAGATGTGCCACCCGAAGTGGCTTTCGCCCGCAAAGATGACGTACCCCATGTTGACTACCTGAGCGAGCGGCGCGAGTGGTACTTGCGCCTGCGCTCTCGCCCGGAGGTTATCACATTTGACGGCCAACGCCCACCCGATGAACTTGTGCAGGCTCTGCTACAGGCCGTACAAACATGATGTTGGGGAAGGGAAGGCCGGGGAGGGCACAGAATCTCTTTGGGCGCTTTTGGCGCTGCTTGGTGTCTCGGTGGTTATTCCCGGCGACCGACTACTACTCCGGAGGAACGAAATAGATGAAAGTACTCTTGCTAGGTATAGACGCACTGGACTGCACGCTGGTGGAGAAGTTCGCGGACCAACTGCCCAACCTGACCGCCCTGCGCCGGTCCGGGGCTTACCTGAAGCTCAATACCACCTTTCCACCCGACTCCGATACCGCGTGGGCCACCATAGCCACGGGCATGAACCCCGCCCGGCACGGCATTGTGCGCTTCGTTGACCCTCTGGAGAAGTCTTATCAGATACTCAATGTGGGCAGCAAGAACGAGGTGCTGCGCGGCAAGACCTTCTGGGAACTGGTAGGCAATGCCGGGCGCGATGTATACGCAATATTCCCGCATCTGGGCTACCCCATATGGGATATGCCCTGCACCGTGGTGGTGCGCGGGTCGAGCGTAGAGGCAGTCGCGGCCCATCCTCCCCATATTTTGGACCGGTACCCCCACCCTGATGTGCTCATGGGCGTGCGTGGCCTGCCAGACCGCAGTGTGCATGCCATGCAAGCCTATGCCGCCCAGCTGATGCGCCTTGCTCAGGCCGATGCCGACTTCGCCCTCAGGCTGATGGCCGAAAACCACTGGGACCTGTTCTTCGTCTACTGGTCCACGCTGGATGCCACCGGCCATTTCTTCTGGAACTACTACGATGAGGAAGACCCCGGCTTCGTCGAAGGCCACCCACTGCAAAACGTCATCCCCGACACGTATAAGCTTTACGACCGTATAGTGGGCCGGTTCATGGAAGCGGTGGAAGCTATGGGGGATGACGTGACCGTGATAGTGATGAGCGACCACGGGCATGGTGGGCGGCCCTTCAAGTTGGTGAGCGTCAATGAAATACTGCGCCGGGGCGGTTTCCTGAGCGCCCGCGACATGAAGTCTAACCCCCACCTCAACCTGTTCGAGAAGGGTAAGCGTCTGGCGGTCCACATGGTGAGCCGCTATGGACTTGGCAGGCTGGCAGGCAAGGTGATGCGCCGCTTCCCGGGGGTCGTGCAGGGTTTCACCCGGCCCTCCTCGGTGAACTGGGACGACACGGTGGCCTACGCTTCCGATATGTCGGGCATCAAAGCCTATACCTATGGCGGCATCATCGTGAACCGCGAAGCCCTCGGCGGGCGCGATTACGAGGCTGTGCGCGATGAGATAATCGAATTGATGAAGCGCGAATGCGTGTTGCCCGACGGCACACCCCTGCTGACTTTCATCGCCCGGCGAGAGGACGTGTACACCGGCCCGTACATCACCAAATACCCGGATATCGTACTGGAGTTCAAATACGGTTATGGCGTGGGCTGGGCCATCCACGCGCCGCTCATCACCCGCGCCGCCTCATACAATCTGGTACCCGGCAGCCACCGAGGAGAGACAGGCACGTTCATCATGCGGTCGCCCCGCAAGGTGATGGCCGATGCGATTGACGTGCGCGATGTGGTGCCGACCCTGCTCGATCTAATGGGCTTGACGGGCACACACACACCGGAAGAATACGAGGGCCGTAGCATACTGGCCGTCCCGCCATTCCAGCCCAAAGTGTCAATGGGGAGCGATCAGGGATCAGGGATCAGAGATTGACCTACCCTCTGCCGACCGGCTACCGACCGATGAGAACTATCCGCACAGCCGACATCATACTGTTTGCTCTGGCTCTGGCCGTGGCGCTGGGCTTTGGGTGGTATCTGAGTGCGAGCCGGGTGACCGACCCGTTCTTGTACTACGACGTGGCTTTCGTCAAACATGTGCAGATGGCGCAGTCCACCATGGATATCCCGACCACCGGCCCATTTGCGTCGTTAGCCTATGTGCCGGGGCGCGAGATGTTGATGATACAGCTCGCGGGCATGATGGGCGTTGCGCCTGAGACCCTCCAATTCCTGCCGGTGGGCGCGGTGCTGGTGACCATAGCCCTGTACGTGCTGGCCCGCAGACTGCTCGGCTCTCCGTATGCGGCCTTCCTGCTGACGGTATACCTGTCCACCAACCTGTCGCACTCCAGCGCTCTGTACAGCGTGTTCGCATATGCGCTGGCCCTGCCCATCGTGCTGACCTTCATGCTGGTAGGCATGCGGTTGTTCGAACGCAAAGACCCCCGAGACGTGTTGCTGTTGGCCCTGCTGTTCGTGGGCACGCACTCCATACACTACACGATGGCTACATGGCTTATCACGTTCCTGCTGGGGGCCAACGCCCTCATTTGGTTGCAGGGGCGGCTGGCCGCCAAAGTGCGATTTTCACTCCCCTCCATCCATGGCATGCCGCTGAAAGCCGCCCCCTACCTGCTGGTGGCTATAGTGGTGTTCTTCATAGCCTTCAACGAAGCGGTATACAAGTCTTTTCTGCCCTTGATCAGCGGGCACACATTGGACAGTGCTGTGCAGCGCTTCCTGTCGTACCTGTCCTTTGGCGGGGTCGAGCAGTCGCCGTACAGGTATACGCGCGCTGGCGTGCCCACACTTGCCAGCACGCTGGCGTTGGGCATCATCCTGATACCGGTTATCATAGGGCTGGCATATGACGCCCGCAGACTCTTCAAGCGGGCGGTGTCCCACCTTACCGACAAAGCACTGGCCCCGCTGTGGGGCATCGCCGTGTTGGGCATAATTGACGCCGCGTCCTACGCCGTCAGGGGAAGCGTGAGCACCAAATCGTTCTCGCTACTGTTTCCCCTGCTGGCCCTTGCCTACGCAAAGCGCACCGGCAGGCCCGCCGTTCTACACGCGTTGGCTTTCCTGCTGGCGGTCAGTTCGCTGGTCAAGGTGGGGCTGTTCTATGCCAACTCCTATGTGATCAGCCCCGACCCCGTGGCATCCAGTTATTCGGCTACGCAGGCCAGCTCTGAATGGATGCAAAAGCACTTGGCCGCTCCGGACCGCCAATCGTTCACCATGCTAGCCGACCTCAATCTGTACGGCAAATATCTGGTGGACGCCGTGGGCCGGCCGCTCTTGCCCGTAGAGCAAGGCTTCACCGAAGACCGCTATGAGCAGGTGATAGGCAGGGCCGGGGACCTGCCGTGGGCCGAGCCGCCCGATATCGTAGCTGTGGATAGAGCGTCCACCGAGCCGGTGGTCAGCTTTATATTCCTCATCTTCAAACCTTTGCAGGAATATTCGCACCTGATCGAGGCCAACCCGCGAATGAACCTGATATACGATGATGGCTCTATTTTGCTGGGCAAGCCCAACGTCTACGATGCCCCGCGGGGATCGAAGGGAGAGCGCACAGATGCGCACCGCTGAATTGGTTACGTCCCATCTCGAAAACCATGCGCCGAGCGCCCCTGAGGTCGAGCTGGACCCCCCTGTAAAGGTGTCGGTGGCCCGTCGCTCGCTGAGCGCGGCCCGCGTGAGGCTTGGCGACGACTTCGATCTGATGCTGGTGATTGTCGCCACCCTTTTGCAGTTGTGGCTGGTGCTGACCGGACAGGGCGGGGTGTTCAGGGTGGCACTGGGCTTCCTGTTCGTTGTGTTCATGCCCGGCTACAGTATACTGAGCGCCCTCTACCGTCCATTCCGTGAACACGGCCCGATTGAGCGGGTGGCTCTGGCCGGCGCGGCAAGCCTCGCCATCAGTGCGCTATCCGGTCTGGCGCTAGACCGGTTGGCGATCAGCGTGCGCGCCGAGGCATTTGCGCTGTGGATGAGTGCGGCCATCGCCCTGTTTGCGGTGACGGGAGTAGTTCGGCGGGAGCTTGAAGGCCGGTCTGTGCCGACCGCCACCACACGCGCAGACGACACCGCCGAAGATGGGTCGGCAAGTTCGCGCCCCGAACAGGCCGGGTTTGCGGGGGGCGCGATGGCCGCTGTGCTGTGTTTGATCGCGGCCACGGCGCTGGGGTTGGGTTTCGTAGCACACAGTCTGGTACTGGTACCACCGCCCGCCGCCGGCTCGGTCAGCCTGTATGTAGTGGATCCATCGGGCAGAGCACACGACTACCCCCATTCCGTGGTGCGGGGGGCAGAGGTCAAGCTGGAACTGGGCATCGCTTATCATGGGGGGCCGCCACAGGAGTTCGAACTGAAAGGGCCAGACGGCAACCGCACGCGACTGCACCTTAAGCCCGGGGAGAGCTGGAAACGCGTGATGAGCTTGAATATTGACCATTTGGGTGGCACGCGAGCGCAGGGGCAGGACGCCCAAGATATGCTGGGCCTGCGCTGGGAGCTTTACCAAGCCGGCGCAGATACCCCACTTAGGGTAGTGCAGGTGTGGGTTCGTATCGAGGGGGCGCAGAGATGACCGCACCGGGAAGGAGTGCGCTGATGCAATACATGGGCATCACGCGCCGGACAAAGGTAGCCCACCTGCTCGCCGCGGCCCGAAGCGGCCACGGCTCGCTGCTGGTGAACAGCGCTTTTCTGGTAGCCAACACCCTTGGGGGGTCGTTGTTCGGCTTCCTGTTCTGGCTGGTGGCCGCCCGCGCCTATACCCCTGTGGAGGTAGGGGTTGGCGCCGCTTACGTGTCAGCCATCACCTTCCTGACCAATATCGGCGAGATGGGCCTCGGCACGGCCCTCATCCGCTTCGCTCCTTCGGCGGGCGAGAAGCGCGCAACGCTCATCAACTCGGCTCTGGCCGCCACCGGTATATGCACGCTGGGGTTGACGCTGGTCTTTGCGCTGGGAGCGCCCGTGTGGTCACCCGAACTGGGCGAGTTGAGCCGGTCGCATGCATACCTTGGGCTGTTTACGGTAAGCGCGCTGGCCTTTGGTCTAGCCCAACTACTCGACCGGGTGTTCATAGCTTTCCAGATGACCCATCTGATGTTCGTACGCAATATGCTCGCCAATCTGGTGAGGCTAGGCATGCTGGTGACGGCGGGTAGGCTGTTCGGGGCGCACGGATTGGTGCTCGCGGTGGGCGCGGGTGCGCTCGCCACGCTCGGCCTGTCGGCGCTGGCCTTCGCCCCCAGAGCAGTGCCCGGCTATCGCTTGGCTCCGGCTCTGAAGTGGTCCGTGTTGCGCGACAAAGTGAGGTACACACTGGGCAACCACTTTGCCACTCTGTTGTGGAGCTCGCCTGCGCTGATCTATCCCATGGCTATAGTTGGCTTGCTGGGAGCCGAAGCCAACGCCCACTTCTATCTGAGTTGGATGGTTGCCAACCTGTTGTTCATCGTGCCCACCTCTGTATCCACATCTGCTCTGGCGCGCGCATCGGCCGAGGCCTCGGCCGACGAGAAGGCGCTGTGGAAGTCCATGCGGCTGACTCTGGTGAGCCTGCTAGTGCCTGCCGTCGTCATGGTGGCCGCAGCGCCGGTGGTGTTGGGCGCGTTCGGAGACAGCTACAGCAGCGAGGGCCGTTGGCTACTGACTACGCTGATACTATCGGTGTTCCCATACACCGTGACCACCATGGTTATTGCCTACCACCGTATCCGTCAGGACGTGGGCGCGGTAGTGTGGGTGTCGGGGCTGACAACCCTGTTGTGCATGGGCCTAAGCATGGGGCTGGGGACAGTATACGGATTGGTGGGCATTGGCGTGGGCTGGTTGGCCGGGCAGGCACTGGGCTCAGGCCTGTCGGCGCTGTGGAGAGTTAAAAGGAAGTGCGTATAACCAACCTTGCATACCCGGCAGTATCAAGAACCGGCATGAGCATGAGCATGAGCAGACGCAGAGGAGAGGTAACTATGCAGGCTGAACGCGACCAAGAGAGACTACACTGGCTGTTCTGGGTATATCTGCTGTTGATAACCTATGCCGAACTGTTTACGGCCGTGGCTAATGCTTTGTATGGCATGGTCCTGCATGCGGTGCTGCTGGTAGCACTGCTGGGGCATGGCACGCTTGGCAAGTCCGAGGGTGAGCGCAGGCTGGCGCTGGCGCTCACGCTGGCCCCAATGGTAAGGATGTTCTCGCTGGCGATGCCCCTGACTCGGTTCCCACAAATCGCGTGGTACCCGCTCACAGCGGTGCCCCTGCTCGCGGCCACATGGCTGGTGATCAGACAATTGAGCATACCGCGCCGGCACCTCGGTTTGAGCGTCGGCAACGTGTGGCTTCAGATAATGATAATGTTCGGCGGGCTGGGGCTGGGGTGGCTCGAATACGTGATACTGCGCCCCGCTCAGATCGCCCTGTCAACCGAATGGTGGGGCTTGCTGCTGCCCGCATTCGTGCTGCTCATATTCACTGGATTCAATGAGGAGATCATATTCCGCGGACTGCTACAGGCTACGGCCCTGCCGGTGCTCAACAGGTGGGCGCTGGTGTACGTATCTGTATTGTTCGGGGTGCTGCATATCGGCTACCTGTCGGTAGTGGACGTGGTGTTCGTAACGCTGGTAGGGTTGGTATTCGCATACATAGTAATGTGGGGGCGATCCCTGCTGGGCGTGACGCTGGCGCACGGCCTGACCAACACCACCTTGTTCGTCATCATGCCATACCTGACACAGCAGGCCCCGCCAGAGGTGGCAGCTGCCGCCCCATGGGTCATGGTGGCGGGCACACTCCTGTCGGCGCTGGCAGCCTTCCTGCTGTGGCGATCCGCACGCAAACAGGCCCGCACAGCCCTGTCGGAGACGGCCCCCAACTGGTACTTCCGGCCTATGCTCCCCCATGTAAAGTAGTAGCCATGTAGTCACATAACGGCAGGGACTTGTGGACCCGCAACGCGGGACTTGTAGGTCTTCAATAGGTGCTGTTAGTCAATTACAAGTTTAGCAACCCAGAGTTAAAATTGCAGTAGCGCCCGCTCCACGCTTATGAAGTATGCCGATATGGCCTTCCGTCAAAATGGGTTGCAAGGGGCTTACACTTGGAGCGGAGACGTATATGTCTCCCGGTGTCTTCACTAACAGAGTTGATATAAGGTGCTGTCGGTGGAAAGGTGGGAGGGCGCACCGCGCACCGCACAATAGCAATTTACCAACCGTTGGTATTGCTAACCCGGAGAAAGGAGGTGTACCGAATGATAACAACCGTCACCACAACCACGGTTACTACCGTTACCACGCTTACAGCGGCGTCGCTGGCGCTGGTCGCCGTGCTCACCCTGCTAGTATTGCTTCTCAACAAGGAACTGGTATCGGGTAGCAACAACATACTGGCCCAGCGCCTGAGCAGGGCGCTCAACGTGGTAGTGATACCGCTATTGCTGGTGTTTGGTGTGGTAGCTGTAGTGAAGATGCTCACCGCACTCAGCTGACCAGCGCACAGTGGGTCATGGTAGTGCAGGGCAATGAGTTTGAGCAATAGTCTTCATCAATTGTTGAGCGTTATCAATGCGTACATACGCAGTCAGGGTCTTTTCGGGAAAGGAGGCTTCATGAATCGCATACTTCGTGGGGTACGCTGGCTGGTGCTCGGCCTGCTGGCGATAACACTACTGCCGCTTGGGGCACAGGCTCAGACCGCGGGCACCGAGGTGGTGACCATTCAGGTAGACGTAACCACCCCGGCAGGCACCAAAGTGATGGGCACAGTGGTGGCAAGGCGGCAATGTGGCTCGCCCACAACTACGGAGCTAACCTTTAATGGCATGATAAACGGTTACCCGGCCACAGCACGGGCCACGGCTGTGGAGCGCTGGTCCGGCGACAGCAGTGCCCAGATTGAAATAACCAACATCACCCAGTGGGAAGCCCCCGTGGGCAAGCCCAACCCCATTACACTGAACATAGTGCAAACCGCGCCCGGTCTGGTCACGGTGAACGGCGTGCCAGTTGCCATAGACGGTACGCTCAAAGCCCCCTGTGGTGGCCGCACCACCTATACAGTGACCAACCCCGGTCAGGGTGAGGAGCAGATAGTGCTCCTGCCCAGCACGGGAGAGGGGCCGCTCTTCGCTCACCCTCTGGTGATCGTGAGCATGCTGATAGTCCCCGGCATTCTGATGGTGCTGTTCAGCGCCGTGCTTGGCAGGCGGGCCGGGAAACGTAAAGCATAAGATAGAGGGTCGGCGTCAAGCCCCGTTAGCATATATGCACTCCCACATCCCCTATCCCTTGAGGGGATAGGGGATGTGAGTTCCTAAGAGATTTGACCCCCGATCTCCAAGAGTGGTCGGGCCGGAGTTCGCCTGAGGATGGCACTGAGATGGATGAGCCGCATATTGATGTTGGCCGGGTGGCTGTGCATAGCTCTTGGTATAGCTTATGGTGGCTTGATTGGCTATCTGACGTGGAGCGAGAGCGTGTCGCCCTCGGCCAAGGCGACTCTGGTGCTGAGGGACGGGCGGAAAATACCGTTAGCACAGCCCACACTCACCCTCCCCGCCCGTCCATCGGCTCCGGCGACTCCAGAGGGTCCCGACCCGAACAGCCACACCCTACCCGCGGCTGATGAAGGCGGCCCCTCCTCCCTCGATCAACTTCCGAGCGCCAATGAAAACCGAGTGCCGGTTGCCCCATCTGCTCACTTACCGCCACAGCGCCTCAAAATACCAAGTATAGGGGTTGACCGACCGGTGGTGCTCAGCGACAACGAGCACCTCCCCCGGTTCAGGGGGGTCGGCTGGCTGCGAGGCAGCGCGTTCCCGGGCGCAGTGGGCAACATAGTGTTGTTCGGCCATCTGGACGGCCCATATGCCACCTTTGAACGCCTGCGTGAACTGCGTCCGGGCGATCTGTTCACCATCACCACCGAAGAGGGTGGCTTCACCTACCGGGTGCGCTCTAGCTTCGACACCACACCAGACGATGTAGCAGTGCTCGCCCCCACCGGCACGCCCACGGCTACCCTCATTACATGCAGTGGCAGATGGGACCCCATAGCCCGCACCTACAGCCACCGCCTGATCGTCATAGCCGACCTCGCACCCGATGTGCACAATGCCCATGCAGGCCCATAACGGTTCAGACGCAAGGCTTTCTTTCGCATAGTGCTACTGAACGGCATTTTGCATGCAACACAGGGGGGTTTGGGGACGGTCTTGCTCTTCCCAAGCCCCTCCCCTTTTTCCCACCACCTTGCATAGATATGCGCCAGTTTTGCAGAGCTGGAGTTATGCTCGCATTCCGAGCGGAAGTGCCTATACTCAATTCCCGCAACACCAGTTCACCATAGAAAGGCTATAAATTGTGGTGGAGAGAGGTGGGGGTGTCCCCCACCACCCCCAGCAGGGGAGCGCCCCTGCACCCCCCATTGTGGGGAGGAGAGAGGTGGGGGACTGGGGGTGGTGGGGGACACTTCTGCACCCACAGGGTACCCGCCAGCAGGAGAGCACCCTCACACCCCGGCATTTATCGCCTTTGCTCAGATAATTGATATAAAATGGGGGGTGCACGGGTATGTTTGGGGCGCGGGCGTCCCGCCGCACGTCAGTCTGCCTATCACACTGTCGACGGGACGCCCGCGCTCTGTGAACTGCATGACTGCCCGGCCAAGACATCAGCGATCAAAGCCAAAGGCTATAACTCCGGCGACTGACGACTGACACATGCAATACCTCATCGAGAACTTCAACACAGTATGGGACCGGGCTGTAGAGCACATGGCGATCAGCGCCATATCGGTTGCTATTGCCCTGTGTGTGTCGCTGCCACTGGGCGTGCTTCTAAGTCGTCCACCACTGCGACCACTGGCTGGTGCGGTGCTGTCAGTGTTGGGGGTGATTTACACTATTCCCAGCTTCGCCCTATTCGCCTTGCTGGTGCCGGTGATGGAGATCGGGCCGCGCCCGGCCATCTTCGCGCTAGTTGCTTATTCGCTGTTCGTGCTGGTACGCAATGCCTTCGTGGCTTTCACCAACCTCGACCCCGCTGTCATGGAAGCGGCCCGCGGCATGGGGATGTCGCCCATGCAACTGCTGCGCCGCGTTGAACTGCCGTTGGCCACGCCAGTGCTGGTGGCAGGCCTGCGGGTCGCCACCCTGTCAACCATCGGCCTAGCCAGCATCGCCGCATGGATAGGCGCAGGTGGACTGGGCCAACTACTCAAGGACGGTATCAACTACCCACCAAGGCTGTACGCCGGGGTCATTGCCCTTGGGCTTATGGCAGTGGGGGCCGACCTGTTGTTTCGACTGCTGGAGCGCCGCTTCACCCGCTACCTCCACCCATCCATAAAAGGCATCGAAGCGGTTCAGCCCAAGGAGGCCTAGCATGGATTTGATTCAAACCCTGCAACAGGCGTTAGAATACATCCTCGACCCGCGCAGTCGCTTTCTGGACTCGGCCGCCACCCACCTGAAGCTGAGCGGCCTAGCCATGCTGTTTGCCCTGCTTGTAGGCGTGCCCGCGGGCATATGGGTGAGTTACCATGACACATTGGCCCGCATAGCGATCAACGTGGTGGGGGTGTTGCGCGTGTTGCCCAGTCTGGCCGTGCTCTTCCTGCTCCTGCCATCTCAGGGCATAGGTTTTCGACCCGCGGCCATTGCGCTCACCATCTTGGCCATTCCACCGCTGTTCATCAACGCGCACGCGGGCATAAAGAATGTAGACCCGGCGATCGTAGAAGCCGGACGAGGCATGGGCATGTCGCGCCGGACCCTGTTGTACAAGGTACAGATACCGCTCGCCCTGCCGGTCATGCTGGGCGGCCTGCGCATCGCCGCCGTTGAGGTCATCGCCAGCGCCACCCTCGCCACGTTGATCGGGGGTGGGGGATTGGGTGACATCATCGCCGCAGGGCTTTCCCTCAATCGTCCGCATATCATACTGGCCGGAGCTATCCCGGTGGCCACGCTGGCACTGGCGTCTGAAGCCTTCCTCTCTTATATTCAGCGGCTTGCCCTGCGCTTTGCCCTGCCGGTGGCCTGAAGGACCTGCACGGCGCAGGTGCCGACATCCTGCCACAACTGATGCATATTTATGCAAGGTGAATGGAAAGGGAAGGCCGAGGGGAGCGAGGCCCCCCTACGCCCCCGCCATCGCGCATGACGAAATATTTCTGGCCGGATGTCATGGCACTACATATACCCTTGCCGGTACCCTTGCCTGCTGTTCTGGGTTATAATTAGCGCAATCATAAGCTTGCAAGCGTACACGCATGCCCCTATGCGTATTCATACGCACACACTCGTCGGGGTGGGCGTGCAAGCCGCCCTCCTGCAACTGTAAACGGTGGCTAAACCCCACCCCGGGCAGGGCATATGCCTCATAAAATAGCCGCAAACCGTAGAGAAGCTATACATCGGGCTGCACTGCAAGGCCTAGCCTCCACAAAGCACACCGATACGGTTGCACACGAGCATGGACGCCGAGTACGCATGGCAAGGGTCATCTGGCCGGTGGTAGCGGTGCCTGCCCTTGTGCTGTTCATCGCCAGCGTGCCGGTTCGGTACCACTTGCTGTCCAACCCGCCGGGTACTCAACGTGCCGCGCTGGAGGCACTGAGCATACCGGTGGAGGCCCACGCCGGCTATCTGTTGTCGCTTGAGTTGCTATTTGCGTTAGTGTTTGTGCTCGTGGCTTCCATCATCTACTTTCGCAAGGCAAGAGATATGGCAGCCCTGTTGTTCTCGCTGATGCTCCTTATGGTCGGCACGGCTTCGATACCCATCCTGCCCACAATGGAGGCTTTGGGCCATGCCCAGCCCGCGCTTGTGCCCGTAATCAGAACGATGACATTCATTGCATGGGCGCTGGTGTTCCTCTTCTTCTGTACATTCCCCGACGGGCGGTTCGTACCCAAGTGGTCGCGGTGGTTCGCGGCCTTTGCTATCCTCATCAGCATACCGTGGAACATCTTCCCAGACTCGGCGCTCAGCCCATGGACTTGGCCCCGGCCTTTGCTGGTGGGCTTCGAGATTGCTATCTGGGGAACCTGTGTATTCATTCAGGTGTACCGCTACTGGCGCGTATCCAACTCTGTGGAGCGCCAGCAAACGCGCTGGGTGGTGTTTGGGATGGTCGTATCGGTGGCGGGCATCGTGGGCCTGTACCTGCCAAGGGCGGTCAACCCAGATCTCGCGCACCCGCCGGACCGCTACTCACTCACCTATTATTTGTTGAGTTCCACGGCGGTCACGGTGTCCGCGCTGTTCACCCCGGTAGCCATCGGCATCTCGATCCTGCGATACCGGCTGTGGGCCATTGACCTGATAATCAACCGCGCTCTGGTATACATCCCGCTCACCGCAATCTTGGGCGGCCTCTACACGGCCTCTATAGCATTCTTCCAACGGGTGTTCATAGCGCTGACAGGCGACACATCGGATGCGGCCATCGTAATCAGCAGTCTGATAATCGCCTCGGTGTTCACCCCTATCCGCAACTCCCTGCAATCGGCGGTGGACAGGCGGTTCAAGGAGCGCCCGGAGCCGAGCAAGCGCCTTGAGCAGTTCGGCGAACAGGTGCATTCCGTTGTGGAGATATTCGAGCCTCGCGTGCTTGCCAAGCATCTGCTGGACGAGGCCATGCAGGCGTTCAACGCAAAAGGGGGTGCGGTGTATCTCGCACGGCCACGGCGTGGCCATCACCCCGACTATCGAGACCTGCGGCTGGCCTACCAGTCGGATGGCTGGCAGGGGCACGCCCGTATCAGCATGACCCTGCGGCGGCACGGAGATGGCCCGCTGTACGGTGTGCTGGTGCTAGGCCCACGCGGCGATGGTCGTGAGTACACAGCCGAAGACCGACGCAAACTACGCGAGGTGGTGGATGTGGTTTCGGAGGCCCTGAGCCTAGGCAGTTGACGTCGGAGGTGATGGCGGTGACCCCCTACATCGGCTCGGAGGGAAGCCCCGCTGATATCCCGGATATCCGCAGCGCCGACCTCTCGGCAAAGTTATATTTCGCCCAATCGGCATACTATCTATTGACGGGCATATGGCCGCTGATCAGCCCGCGCACCTTCCAGAAGGTAACCGGCCCAAAAACCGACTTATGGCTGGTCAAGACCGTGGGGGTGTTGGTGGTCGTGATCGGGGTGGTTCTGGGTCTGACCGGCGCGCGCCGCCGGCATGCACCTGAGACGGTGGTGCTGGCGGTGGGCAGCGCGCTTGGACTGGCCGCCATCGACATCGTTTACGTGGCTAAGGGCCGCATCTCACGCGTCTATCTGCTCGATGCGCTGGCCGAACTACTGCTCGCGGGGATGTGGGCGGTTGCCGGTCGCCGGCAGATAACAGCAGTTGAGGACTGATAGCTGATATGGCATGTCACTTGCTACTACCAATATTCGGCGGCCACAGTGTGGTTGCGTGCCGCGTAGAGCATATGGACCTTGGCCGGCAAAGGTCTGCACCACGCGGAGAGGTCCGAAATCGGCCCGAAGAAGGGCCGCAAGCTACGAAGGAGTAGAAACATCATGAGAGACAACGAGAACCCCAACATCGGACGTGGTGCCATGGATCAGGATCGAGATCGGGATAGAGATCGGGATCGCATGGAGCGCATGGGTCGAGACGTCGGTGAAGATCAGACCCGCGAGGGCGGGTTGACCGACCGTGAGATCGGCACCGGCACCACCGGCACTACCGGCACTACCGGCACTACCGGTGGCGAGTGGGGCGGCAGTACCACCCGCACCACCGGCACAGGTGGCCCCTCTACTACCACCGGCGGCTGATCGCCCCGCGAAAGCTTCCCGGTTTCGCACTTCAGCTTGAGCCGCTCAAGTTTTAGGAGCATCACGATGGACCCGCTGTGTATAGTAGGGTCCGTCGTGATTTTTACAGTCTTTGGCTTTGGATGCCAATGCCTTGGGTGGGCAGTCGTACAGTTCGATGATCGGCGATCTCGATTATTGCCAGAACCGTCACCTCGCACCTCGAAAGGCAATAGGCCGAAGGCCTGCATTATGGTATAATTTCAGACTGGTGCATCGGACAGATGGGGTGTGCCGGCAACCCGCACCATGCCGGTTTTATATTCTGCTTATGAGCAGCGCCTCGATGATGAAACACTTATACCAACTGTCCGAGCAAAGGCGATAAATACCGAGAGTACAGGGGAACACCCCTGCCGGGGATTGTGGGGGACACCCCCACAATTTATAGCCTTATAGCCTTGCTATGGAGAATTGGTATTAGATGAAACACTAACATGAACACACAGACCAATAACCAGCGCGAACTCGTGCGAGTTGATATGCATTGCCACACACACTTGAGCAGCGACTCGCTTAACAACCCGCGCAAACTGGTGATGGTGGCCGCGGCCAGAGGTCTGGGTGCCCTGTGCATCACCGACCACAACGGCATAGCCAGCGCTCTGGCGCTCGCCGGTATGCCCGACCTCCCGATCAAGGTGATCCCTTCAGAAGAGATCAAGACCGCCGAGGGCGAGCTTATCGGCTACTTCCTGAGCGAACTGGTGCCCAGAGGGCTTAGCCCCGAGGAGACCGCGCGGCGCATCAGGGGGCAGGGCGGTCTGGTATGCGTGCCCCACCCGTTCGACTCTATGCGCACGGGCAGTCGCCTGCGCACACCCGCTCTGCACAGGCTGGTGGAAGCCGGGTTGATAGACATAATAGAAGTGTTCAACTCGCGTTCCATCATCCCCGATGATAACGCGCAGGCGCTGAGGTTTGCCCGCGAGCATGGTCTCGCCATGTCGGCAGGCTCAGACGCCCATACTCTACTGGAAGTAGGCCGGGCATACGTGGAGATGCCACCTTTCACCACGGCGCAGGAATTCCTCGCCTCTCTGAGAAGCGGTACTATCTACGGCACGTTGAGCAGTCGTTTCGTGCATCTGGGCAGCACGTGGGCACGGGTGGCTAAGGCCGCGCCCATAGTAGGCAAGAGATACAAATGGCACGGGATGGTAAGATAAATCAGGACCTTTGCCCGCAACACAAGCACTCAGCTTGCGTATGGACAGGCTTTATGATTGCCCACGCAGGGTAAAGTCATAGCCCCGTGAAATGCCCCGAATGTAATCCGACGCATAACACGTTCCGGCACGAATAATGCGCAATCCAGATTAGAAGAGGAAACATGGCACAATACAAGAGCGAGGGTATTATAGATCAAGTAGTGCCGGGCAGTCCCGCCGAACGGGTGGGCATCATGCCCGGTGACAAGCTGCTGTCTATCAACGGCAAGCCTGTAAAAGACGTAGTGGGCTACCAATTCCATCAGGTCGGCCGGCACCTGACTGTGGAAGTCGAGCGTCGCGGGCAACCCTCTCCACTGGTGTTCACCGTGCGTAAGCCGGAGCACGAGGAGCTTGGACTACAGTTCTACGACCCCACCTTCGATGGTATCAAGCGGTGCAACAACCACTGCCCATTCTGCTTCGTGGACCAGAACGCCCCCGGCCTGCGCCGCACCCTCGACATCAAGGACGACGACTATCGCTACTCGTTCCTGTACGGCGGCTTCATCACCCTGACCAACCTGAAAGAGAGCGACTGGCAGCGCATAGGCGAAGAGCGGTTGTCCCCGCTGTACGTTTCGGTACACGCCACCGACCCAGACCTGCGCCGCAAGCTTCTCGGCAACCCCCGTGCGCCCGAGATAATACCGCAATTGCAGCGTCTGGCCGAGATGGGCATCCGCACCCACACACAGCTTGTGCTGTGTCCCAACATCAACGACGGTGATTATCTGGACCGCTCCATAGGCGATCTGGCCGCGCTGTACCCACACGTACAAACCGTGGGTGTGGTGCCTGTCGGCCTCACCCGGTATCGCAACAACAATCACTACCAGATCAAGCTGCCCATCCGTCCCTACGAGGGAAACGAGGCCACCCAAATTATCGAACAGGTAGAAGGCTGGCAGCGCCGTCTCAAGGCCACGCTGGGCACTAATTTCGTATTCCTGTCTGATGAGTGGTACATCATGGCCCATCGCCAAGTGCCGCCGGCAAAGGAGTACGAGGGATATCCCCAGTACGAGAACGGTGTGGGCATGGTCAGGCGATTGTTAGATGAAGCCAAGCACACTGCAAGACGGCTCCCCGACTCTTTGGTGCGCCCCATTCGCATAGCAGTGGTGTGCGGAGAGATGCCTGCCCACACGCTCCGGCTCGCGTTGGCCCCCATGCGTCAGGTGCGCAATCTGGACATACAAATGGTGGTGGTCAAAAACAATGCGCTCGGCGGGAACGTAAGCTGTTCGGGACTGTTGTTTGGGGCCGAGGTGGTGCAGGCCCTGAAAGTCGGGCATCGAACGATGTCCAGTCGTGGTGGGGAAGACACGACCCGGCCGGCCGACCTCGTCTTTTTGCCGCGCCGCATGTTTGACTTTCAGGGGGTGCGCACGCTCGACGAGTGGACGTTCGACAGTTTGCAGGCCGAACTGAACTGCCCCGTGATAGCCGCCGAGTGGACACGCGAGATATGGGCCACTGTCCGGCGATATATACGAGGTGAAGACTGCTTCACCCATGCGCCGCAAGTGGTGCGGCTCTCTCAACTGGGCTAGTTCTCAGAGGAGCACGGCACGATGCCCGAACTTGTGTGCACCGAGAAGTGCGGCTGTACGGTGTTCGGTGTGCCATCGCTCGATGAGGTATGGGAAGGGCCAAGCCCTCTCCCTCCCACACAATAGGTGTTTTATGGGCGCATCCGAGCAAGGGCGATAAATAGCGTGTGCAGGGGCCCTCTTCCGCCGGGGGTACCCTCTGGGTGATGGGGTGTCCCCGGTTCTCTCCTCCCCACAATGGGGGGTGCAGGGGCGCGCCCCTGCCGGGGGTGGTGGGGGCACAAGTGTCCCCCACCTGTTTTCTCCCCCACAATTTATAGCCTTTCTATGGAGAATTGATATTAGCCGTTAGAACCACCGGGTGGTCGAACCTGTTTTCAAAGGGGGTGGTCAGCCATATGGCCCCAAAACATTATGTCATGGATATGGACGGGGTGATCATACGCGGCACTCAACCTGTGCCCGGGGCAGCGGAGTTCATCCACAAGTTGCGCGAGAAGAACCTGCGCTTCCTCATCCTGACCAACAACTCCATGTACACTCCTCGCGACCTCGCAAATCGTCTGCGCCATATAGGCGTTGATGTGCCCGATGACCGCGTGTATACCTCGGCCATCGCCACCGCACGCTTCCTGTACTCACAGCGTCCGGGCGGCACAGCCTATGTAATCGGTGAGGCGGGGTTGACCACTGCCCTGCACGAATTCGGCTATGTGCTCAGCGAGCATGAACCCGACTATGTGGTAATAGGAGAGACCAACACCTACAGTTTTGAGCGCATATCCAGAGCCATCAGGCTGGTGGCGGCGGGGGCGCGCTTCATCGCCACCAACCCCGATCCGGTTGGCCCCGGCGAGGAGGGCATAACCCCGGCTACCGGCGCGGTGGCCGCGCTGATCGAACGCGCCACCGGTGTGGCACCCTACTTCGTAGGCAAGCCCAACCCCCTCATGCTCCGCACTGCCCTGCGCACCATTGATGCCCACTCTGAAGACACGGTTATGATCGGCGATCGCATGGACACGGACATCGTAATGGGCATCGAGAGCGGTCTGGAGACCATTCTGGTGCTCACCGGCGTAACCACACGCGAGCAGGCCGAGCGCTACCCTTACAGGCCTACCCGCATCGTCGAGTCTATAGCCGATATAGAGCCGTAACAGCGTCTGTTGCGCAAACAAGCAGTATATGACCGCCGGTTTCACGCCCCCACTGCTACGCATACAACCCCGAAGGTTGGCTCAGGCTCTGTGGACCTTCCTGCTCAATCTCGCATATCCACCGCGCTGTGGAGGGTGCGACCGGCGCGGCGTGTGGCTCTGCACGAACTGCATTGCTTCGTTCTCTCAGGCACCAGCAGACGCCCGGTCGCCCGAGGGTATACGCACACTTATAAGCGTGGGGGCGTTCGAGGGAAGACTGCGCACTGCCATCCATAACCTGAAATACGAGGGCGACACACCGCTGGCCGCGCCGTTGGCCGCGCTCGTGCATATTGCCCTCGTGCGCCATGAGCGCTGGCCCGACTGGCAGTGCGACCCCCCTGCCTTTGTTGCCGTGCCCCTGCACACTGAACGACAGCGAGCGCGCGGCTTCAATCAGAGCGAACTGATAGCGCGCGAACTCTCCAGACTCACAGGCTGGAAGGTAGAGGGAGGCCTTGTGCGTGTGAGGAACACTCGCTCGCAGGTGGGCCTGCACGCCCGCGAGCGAGCGGCCAACGTGCATAGGGCTTTCGTGTGGCAGGGGCTGAGCGTGCCTGCGCGGGTTTTGCTCATAGACGACGTGTGCACCACCGGCGCGACCCTTTCCGAATGCGCCACGGTGTTAGCCGCGGCCGGTGCTGTCGAAGTGTCCGCCGCTACCGTAGCCAGAGCCACCGGCCACGGCCCCGACGCCGGCAAATGATGTCGAGCGCGCGTTCTCTGATGGTTCCGCTTATTGGCGCAACCCCAAGGGATTTCAACTTGCGAACGTGCATACCTTTGGCGTATAATATCTGTCCGAACAAGTGTGCATAGCGGTACGGAAGATAAAGTAAACGGTAGTAAAGGCATCGGCATCATGCGTCAGGCAGACACGGCAAAAAGCTTCTATATCTGGACCGTCGGCTGTCAGATGAACGTGGCCGACAGCAACTACGTGGCCGAAGCACTGCGGCAGAGGGGTTACGTTGAAGCCGAGGAGATCGAGCAGGCCGACGTGGTGGTGCTCAATTCCTGTGTGGTGCGCCAGTCGGCGGAGGACCGCATCATCGGCAAGCTGGGCGAGGTGGCCCGCCTCAAGAAGCAAAAGCCCAACCTGTTCCTTGCCCTCACCGGCTGCATGGTCACCGAGGACCAGACCACCCTGCGCCGACGCTTCCCAATGGTGGACCTGTTCTTCAAACCGTCGGCGGTGGCCGACTTTCTGGTGGGCCTGCCCGACAACCACGCCCCCGATCTGGGCGAATACGGGGTGGCCCTTGCCCTTGAAGGCATCTTGCCCACCGCGCAGGCTGGAGGCATCACCGCCTACATACCCATCATCTATGGCTGCAACAAGACCTGCACCTACTGCATCGTGCCATTCAGGCGCGGCAAAGAGCGCTCGCGCACCATCGAAGATATAGCCGCCGAGGTGCGCAGCCTGACCACACAGGGCGTGCGCGAAGTTACCCTGCTGGGTCAGAACGTGGACACCTACGGCCACGACCTGCCGGAGCGCACCGATCTGGCCGCGCTCATGGAGAGGCTCAACGAGATCGAGGACCTGTGGCGCATACGCTTCCTGACCTCGCACCCCAAGGACATGGCCCAAAACCTGATAGAGGCCGTGGCCCGCCTGCCCAAAGCCATGGAGCACATCAACCTGCCCGTGCAGTCCGGAGACGACGAGGTGCTCAAGAGGATGAAGCGGCGCTATACGTTACGCTACTACCGAGACCTCATCCGTCGCATCCGCGACACCATCCCGGGCGTAACCCTTGCTACCGATATAATCGTGGGCTTCCCGGGTGAAACGCATGAGCAGTTTATGCACACCATGGAACTGCTCGAAGAGATAAGGTTCGACAAAGTGCACGTGGCCGCCTATTCGCCACGGCCCGGCACGGTGGCCGCCACGTGGCCCGATGACGTGCCACACGACGAAAAGATGCTGCGCCTGCACGCAGTCGAAGCCCTTCAGGAGCGCATAGGGCAAGAATTGAACAGCCGCCATGTGGGCGAAGAGATGGAAGTGCTCATCGAGGGCACCGAGCGCGGCAAATGGATGGGCCGCACTCGCGGCAACAAAATAGTATTTATCCCAAAGGAAGACGACGGCACCATCGAGCGGACCGGCCAGCTTGTCATAGTGCGGATCAACGAAGCCGGGCCATGGTCCATGCAGGGAACTCTGGTGAGGGTCATCCACGATACCCCGCCGGCACTCAAGGAGCTGTTGGCAAAGAGGGCACGGCGTGCCTCTGCGATACCTCTAACCACCTCGTTCACACTGCGGCCCGCCACTCTCCAAAATAATCCCCCTGCCGCTGTAAACTAAACAGTATCACCATACGTATATATAAGGGAGCAGGTAGGCGACGGACGGCAACTCGGCGCGAAGGCCGGTTGCGGTGCGAACCTGCCTCGTCGCGCCCGTCGTGTGCTTCAGGCACAATTGTTGCTTGATAAATAGTGCTTGGGAAATGCGCTCCCATCCGTGCACAGTGCCGGGCCAAAGTTGCGGGTGCGGTGCACGGACGGCGACCTGCCAACTGGTTCATCTGGCGGTACGATGTGTAAAACGGATGTTCAAAAACATATTGCAAAATTGAACCAAAAGGCGTATTCAAACGTTACATAATTACCGACCAACGCAGGAATCAGGGAGTGAGGAAAGTTAGCAGACGGACTGTTCAATTAACACATAGTAACAACCGCCAACCGACAAAGGTGGTTGCGACAAAGACGAGGGACGAAAATGATGCAGAATCAGGCTGAAGATCTGGCAAGATTGAAGAGGGTGCTACCAGAACGAGCGATCCAACTGGCAATGCAGAATCGCTGGTCGGAAGCGGCCGATGTCAACCGCAAAATTATCGAACTGTACCCGAACGATTCTGAGGCTTACAACCGGCTCGGCAAAGCTCTGATGGAACTGGGCCGGTACAGGGACGCACTGGCTACCTACCAGAAGGCACTGGAGTTGGACCCGAACAATATTATAGCCAGAAAGAACGTGGAGAGGTTGATACATCTGGCAGACAAGACACCGGTCACTCAGTCGGAAGCGACAAGCACGGCCATGCCCGTGTCTGCCAGCCGCGAGGCCGAAGCTATCAACCCCAATATCTTTATCGAAGAGACCGGCAAGACCGGCATTACCACGCTGGTGGATCTGGGCGAGCGCGAAGTGTTGTTGAAGCTGACCGCAGGCGACCGGCTGGAACTGCGCGTCAACGGCAACGCCCTTGAAGTGTACGACGAGCATCAACAGTATGTCGGCAAGGTCGAACCCAAGCTCGCACGGCGGCTCATCGAGTTGATTCAGGGGGGCAACCGCTACACGGCGGCAGTGACCACCGTGTCCGAAAACGCGGTCACGATAATCATCAGGGAAACCTACCAACACCCGTCTCAGAGAGGTAAGCTCTCCTTCCCACCCAAGGCCTTGCCTACAGGCGCTTACAGGCCGTACCTGCGCGAAGGCGCATTGCGCTATGGCCTCGAAGAGGAAGAGGGCCTGTACGACTACGACAGCGAAGACATGGAACTCGAACTCGAAGAGAGCGAAGAGGAAGAGCTTACCTACGAAGAGGAAGAAGAACTGGAAGAGGAAGAGGAACTCTGAGAACACACAGCAGATGGGGCCTCACCGGGTGAGGCCCCATCTGCTCTGAATCAGCAGGCAAGGCAAAATTCACCTGATAATAAAGGACAAGACGATAAGAATAGCCATGCACACTGCCGTCAGTATAATCAGTCGGCGTATGTCGGTGCGCACATAGTACATCTCATCTTCGAGGCTCATGATGGTGGCCTGTATACGCCCTCGAGTGTACCGAGGTGCTTGCGACGGACGAGCGTACCCCTGTGTGCCAACTGTGCCCGAAGGCCGGCCTCTGGCCGCACCGGCGGCAGGGGATGGAGATGTCGCAGGAGCCGACACTGTGCTGGTTCCGGCCATTGGCGCGGGCGGGCCGGCCGTAGCTACCGGCGGGGTGGGGTCGATCTCATATAAATCTTTTAGTGCCTGCGTAGTCTGGGCTATGGCCGGCCCAGCTATGCGTTTGCGCCACTGTTCCTGTCTGGCACGCTGTTGAGCGGCTTTCGAGCCGCGGGTACTCTTCTTTGGCATCGGGTGAATCGCTCCTGTGAGTTCTCTATAGCTCAGTTGAATGCCGCTCACCTGTCAGGCGGCACCACTCGGTATTCTCCTTCAATGGGTCGGGTAGGCTCGCCTGATGGGCGACGCGTGGCCGCGCCCGGGGCAGGCCGATAACCACCGTCATTGACGGCGGTGCCGTACAACCCCAGCTCACGGCGATGCTCTTCCACTACATATGATGGGGCCAGCCGCACGAACAGGCTGAGACCCAACAGTATCACCCCCAGATCGTCCAACTCACCCACGCCCACCAAGAAGTCGGGTATCAGGTCTATGGGTGAGATGAAATACAGGGCAACGACAAGTGGCACAGCCACTTTTAGCCATATAGGCACGCGCGGGTCATTGAATAATCGCCACGCCAGACGGGCGTTTTGGATCAACTCGGTCATCTGCCTCAAGCACCTTGGGATGGGAAGAAGTGTGGACACCCCCCACCCCGCTATTCATCATCTCTGCTCGGATGATTTATATCAGACTCGGTCAATGGGTCTTCGATATTATAATGCAGGGGGGTGGGCTGTGGCAACCTCGCTTGACATGCCACGCGTGGCTGTGGTATATTTGAATGCGAAGTCGGCACCGTGGCCAAGTGGCAAGGCAGAGCTCTGCAAAAGCTCGACCAGCGGTTCGAATCCGCTCGGTGCCTCCAGTATCCTCTCGACTACATCTCATCAACCGGCAGGGCTGCACACTGCATAGCCCTTTCTTTTTACTCCCATGATCGTCGGCACAGCACGCATAATCCTATATCTCCCCGAAAATTACTCTCTCAAAGACAAGCGCCAAGACCTCAAATCGCTGCTGTCGCGTGTCACCAACCAGTTCAACGTGGCGGCGGCGGAGGTCGGTCTGCACGACCAGTGGACGCGTGCCGAGGTGGGCATCGCCTGCGTGACCACCGACACGAGACATGCGAACGAGATGCTGTCCCGCATAGTAAGCTTTTTTGAGACCAACCTGCAACAGGGCTACATCGAAGATTACGAACTGGAGATAATCCATATCTCCTGAACCCGCAAGTAACCCGCGAGGCCGCACCAAGGTTCGGATAAAACCCTCTCCCCTCTCGCCTCTCGCCTCTCCTCATATTCTCATAAGCAAGTGGTCCGGCTCCGGAATCGGTGGAGCTTGCCCGGAGAGCAAAGACCGGCGCGTTGACACCCCACTGTTTCCACACTATACTCGGCCATGTGTGGCATCATCGTTGTTTAGTGGAGGCATCGTCAATGCGCTTACTGCGCGGTATCGGCAGGTTGTATCTCATCAGGTCACTCAACAGCCCCCCAGTCGTGCGGCGCGGGACACGACAGGTCTCACGGTTGGTACTACTCATATGCATAGGGTTGTTGCCCTATCAGGCCACAGGCGCTCTGCTGGCAAGCACACAACCACCCACGCGGGGAGCGGCGGTCCTCATGCCCACAGTAACGGGCATGGACTTCACGCTCAGGGGCACTCAGTTTCAGGCCGATTCGTCGGAAGCCAGAGAGAAAGGCTTGAAAGAGGATTTGACCCTGCCCGCCGGGTCCAGAGAAATGACCTTCACCGCCGACCCGACCAGAGCGCCCATTGACTTCACAGACGTGGCCCCGCATTGGTGGGCCGAAACCCCCGAGGGCACATCGGTGGACATCGAAATACGCACCAGCCCGGACAACCGCCGCTGGGAGCCATGGGAGCAGGTTGACCTCGAAGATATCATCATGCCCACCGACACCATCACCCGCACCTATGGTGGCATGGTGGCTGTGAGCCAGAAGGACCGCACCCACCGCTACGTGCAGAGCCGGGTAACGTTGCGCACCACTAGACCGGGCGTAAGCCCTGTATTCCACGAGCTCACTTACACCTTCATCAACGCAGGGGTCACACCCAACCCCATGAGGACCAAGCCGAGGGCACAGTCCCCGGAGCCGGGACTGCTCAAGCCACCCGTGATTTCAAGGAAAGAGTGGGGGTCGCCCCAAGGCGCGAGCAGTCCCAAATGGGCTCCCAAATACCGGCGGGTAACCCACATCATCATTCACCACACAGCCACGCCCAACACCGACACCGATTACGCGGCGCGCGTGCGAGCCATATGGTATTTTCACACGTACACCAGAGGTTGGGGAGATATAGGCTACAACTATATCATTGACCCGAACGGGGTCATATACGAAGGCCGCGCCGGTGGCGACGACGTGGAGGCCGGGCATTCGTACCCATTCAACGTAGGCACCATGGGCATCGGCATGCTGGGCAATTTCATGACGGTGGCCCCATCCGCCGCCGCACAGGCCTCCCTGATAGACCTGATTTCGTGGAAGGTCAACCAGAGGGGCATTGATCCGCTGGGCACCGAGCCTATAACCGGCTACACCAACTGCGGCAGCACCATAAGTCTGATGCGGCCTACCATCGCCGGGCACCGCGATTACAGAGGCGCTGCGTGCGGGCGGGCGTTCAACAAGTCTACCTGCCCGGGTGACCGACTGTGGAGCATGCTCCCACAAATACGCTCGGCAGTGGTGTCCGAGCAGCCGCCACTCAGGGCGTTCTTCACCAAGCACGACACCCCGGGCAACATCCAGCCGGGGGCCACCATTGACGTGCATCTGACAATAAGGAACGCCGGCTCACAGGTGTGGCAAGTCGGTGGGCCGGGGGCGGTGGTAGTGGGTTACCAGTGGCAGACCCCCGACGGCAAAACCCTAAAGAACGGCTGGAAAGACCTCAGGTCTAGCCTGCCGGCTAACGTATCGTTCGCCGATACGGTGACCGTCACGGCCAAATTGAACGCACCCACCGTGCCGGGACACTACGCGCTCATCTGGGATATGTTTGCCGAAGGTCAGGGTTGGTTTGCAACCCACGGCTCACGCCCTCTGCGCGTAGATGTAGTGGTGGGCACAGGAGTGGGTGATGATAGGTCGCCCGAATCGTCCGTACTGCCTCTGCCCGTGTACAGCAACAGCCCCGAAATCACGGTGCGCTGGGCCGGGCAGGATCAGCCGAAAGGCGCGGGCATCGCATCCTACGACGTACAATACCGAGTCGCCCCCAACGGCCAATGGGTGGACTGGCAGTCGGCCACTTCTCAAACACAGGCCACCTTTGATGGACAGGATGGTTACACTTACGAATTCCGAGCGCGCGCCCGAGATGCCGCGGGCAACCTAGAAGCATGGCCGGATAAGCCCGACGCATATACTACCGTGGACACCCGACCGCCTGTGCTGGACATCACCACCCCGACAAATGGGTCATATGTGCAGCCGGGCCGGGTGGTGGTCACAGGCCATACCGAACCGGGCGCGTTCGTGGCCGTCAACAACACACGCGCACAAGAAGTATCGGGCGTGTTCACCGCCACCATCGAGGTCAGCGGGCGCGACTTCCTGATCCATGCCACCGCCGCCGACCCCGCGGGCAACACCTCCAGAGTGGAGATTACCGTGCAGGCCGCCGCCAGATTCAGCGACGTGCCCATGAACCACCAAGCTTTTATCGCCGTGGAATACCTGAGCGAGAAAGGGGTCATCGCGGGGTACAGCGACGGTACTTTTAAGCCGAACCTAGCCTTATCACGTGCACCGCTTGCCAAAATGCTGGCCGCCGGCCTGCAATGGAGCCTGATAAGACCGCCGGAAGGGCGTTTCAGCGATGTGCCCCCTGACAACGGGATGTACCCCTACGTGGAGACGGCGGCGGCCAGAGGGGTGCTGCAAGGCTTTTCGGATGGCAAATTCAGACCCGGCGCATGGGTGAGCCGCGCACAAATGGTGAGGGCCATAGTCAGGGCGGCGGGCTGGAAACCCACCGGCCGGAGTGGGCTTTTTCTCGACGTGCCGCGGGGGCACTGGGCCGCCGATGATATACAGGCTGCGTGGGAGCACGGGGTGATCGCGCCTGATGATGAAGGCTATTTTCACCCCTCCGCACCCGTCACCCGCGGGGATGCCAGCATCATGATCTACAACATGCTGAAAGATATCGAGAAGAGCACGCCTGCTCCAGAGGACGAGGGACCTGAATAGCCATTAGGGGCTTCAGGCCGCAAAAGGCCGCCTCTGGGGATGCTGGCATGGCCTCTCTATCCACAACCAGTGCAACATGCGGGCGTGTTCCGCACGTGCTCCCGGACTAATCGGCTAGAACGCACCATAATAGGCGCGCGACAGCATACTCTGCAGTAACCAGATGAGCAGGATGACCACTAGAGGCGAGAAATCTATGGGGATGGGCAATACCCTGCTCAACAAGGCGCGCACCGGCGCGAGCAAAGGCTCGGTCACGTCTACGAGCAGGCGGGTGAAGGGGTCGCGACCCACGGGGTAAAACCACGACAGCAAAGCGCGCACAATTATCGCGAAGCTTATTATATTGAGGAGGGCCATGGCTATGTTATACAGAAGGTCCATAATCGTCGGGCTCCAGACAGGATAAAGGCCAGTCCCTATGTGATTTACGCATCTTGGATCATGCCGGTTACATTATCCAGATATGGGGAGGGGGTTGTCAATGGAGACAACCCCCTTCGTCATGCGAATAGATACAGGAAGATTGAGCAATATGGGGCGGTCAGCTTTCAGTCTCTTCTTCGGCGGTGCCTGCGGGTTGCATGCCTTCAGCAGGTTCAACCTCAGCTTCAGGCACAGCCGCCTCTTCGACCTCTTCCACCTCCTCCTCGACCTCGATGGTGGGCAAAGGCACAACCTTGGCCACCATTTCCTCGCCGGGAGTGAGGATGACCACGCCATCCGGAACGGTCAGATCGGATACGTGGATGACATCGTCCAGCGATTCGAGGCGACTGATGTCAACCTCAATCGCATGAGGAAGGTCCGTCGGCAAGGCTCGAACTTCCACGTGGTCGAGGCCTTGCAGAAGCAGACCGATGCCCTGCTCGACCGCCGGGGCCTGACCCACCGGTAACAGGGGCACCGAAGCGGTCACTTCGGCCCGCAAATTGGGGGCCATGAAATCCACGTGGGCAAGCCTGTGGGTTACAGGATCGCGCTGAATGTTGTAAATGAACACTTTGCGCGCCGGTCCATCGCCTGCAATCCTGAGGTCCACCAAAGTGGTGCTTCCGGCGTGCAAGTAGACCCGTTCAAGCTCGCGCAGGGGCACCTGTACAGGCTGAGCCTCGATCTGATACCCGTAGAGAACGCCGGGGATCAGGCCCTGTTTGCGCAGGCGTCTGCTGGCCTTACCGACCAACTGCCTCGGCTCAACCGTCAACTCGTATGTCTTACCTTTGTCGGCCATGCGTGCGTTTGCTACCTCCACTGCCTCCAGTATAGAACAAGCAATTGTACCATGAAATCCCCACGGCTGGCAAAAAAAGGCTCCCAGACGTCCGCGCTCCCGGTTGAGCGGGGCCTGTCCTTTGGCCTTGCCCGCAGAGGCCAGCCCCCGATGCTTGGTGGAATCATTGGGGGGCTTCCACCAAGCATCGGGGGCCAAGCTCTACCCATATAGAGGAGAAAAGTAAAGAGTCGGTGGGCACCCCGCACCCCTGCACCCCCGCGCCCACAGGGTACCCACCGTCAGGGAAGCGCCCTGCACTCCCTCGTTTTGAGGCCGGCAGGCGTGGTCACCGCTGCAAGGTACGCCGGATCACACCTTAGTCTTGTCAATCAGCGACATCTGCGTTTCAGGGTCGAAGGCATGCATCTTGTCCATATTGAACGACACGTCCAGCGCATCGCCCGGGTGCACCTCGGTGCGCGGGTCCACGCGAGCCACATAGGAGTCGCGCCCGCTGAGCAGGTACAGGTAGATTTCCGCACCCATAGGCTCGACCACATCAACGCGTGTGCGCACGGTGACGAAGTCTTCGGGGTTGTCTCCCTCGTCCAGCATGCCCTGCGCGTAGCGGGCGTCGTGGATATCCTGAGGCCGGATGCCGAACACCACTTCTTTGCCGGAATAAGGGGCCAGATGTGGGCGGAAGCGAGCGGGCACGCGCAGTTTGACTGGACCGCCCTCCACAGCGCCATCTCTGCTCACCAGATATACTTCGTCGCCTTCGGACTGCACGGCCATGGTGATAAGGTTCATGGGCGGTGTGCCGATGAAGCCCGCCACGAACATGTTAGCCGGGTTGTTGAAGATGTTGCGCGGCGTATCTACCTGTTGGAGCACACCATCTTTGAGCACCGCGATGCGGTCGCCCATGGTCATGGCTTCCACTTGATCGTGGGTCACGTATACGGTGGTGGTCTGGAGGCGCTGGTGCAGTTTGTTCAGCTCGGCGCGGGTCTGCACGCGCATCTTAGCGTCGAGGTTGGACAGCGGCTCGTCCATCAAGAACACCTGCGGCTCGCGCACGATAGCCCGGCCGAGGGCCACGCGCTGGCGCTGGCCGCCGGACAGCTGGCGTGGCTTGCGCTGGAGCAAATGGGCGATGCCCAGACTTTCGGCCACTGCCTTGACGCGCCGGTCTATCTCCTGTTTGGGCATGCGGCGCAGTTTGAGGGCGAAGGCCATATTGTCGTACACGTTCATGTGCGGGTAAAGGGCGTAGTTCTGGAACACCATGGCAATGTCGCGGTCTTTAGGGGGCACGTTGTTCACCACGCGACCGCCGATGGAGATGGTGCCCTCGGTGATCTCTTCCAGACCGGCTATCATGCGCAGGGCGGTAGACTTGCCGCAACCGGAAGGACCCACCAGCACCATGAACTCCTTATCCCGCACCTCAAGGTTCAGGTCGGATACAGCCGTGACATTGCCATAACGCTTCCACACGTGGTCGAACACTACATTTGCCATACGGGTTCCTCCTTTGTCAGCAACTGTGCTGAATTCAGCCGGGCCAACGCCAACGTACCGTGCCGGTACGACTACTCCCGCAAGGACCGCAGCCTTCGCCACTCTGAAATTCCGGTCGCAGGTTCGAACGTAGTGGGTGATGGGCCGGTTCACCGGTTCAGGTGACCCTTGGACTTGCCCTGTATCCCCGCTACGCGCCGCAACCCTACTCTTCGGACAGCGAGTCCTTGAGCACCTCAAGGTTTTCGAGGGCCATGCCCGTGCCTATGGCCACACAGGCCAGCGGGTTGTCGGCCACGAAGCAGGGTATACCGGTCACCTGAGTGAGCAGTTCATCAATGTGGCGAAGCAGGGCACCACCTCCTGTCATCACCATGCCCCGGTCAATTATGTCAGAAGCCAGTTCTGGCGGGGTCTCTTCGAGCACATCGCGCACCGCGCCCACTATCTGCTCTAGCGGCTCGGCGATAGCCTCCACCACTTCGTTGGTGCGCACCTCGATGGTGCGGGGCAGGCCTGCCACCTGATCGCGGCCCCGCACCTCCATAACCAGCTCCTCCTGAGGTTCGAGCGGCAGGGCGCTGCCGATCTGGATCTTCAGTTCCTCAGCCGTGCGGTCGCCTATAAGCAGATTATACTTGCGTTTTATGTAAGAGGCAATAGCCTGATCCAGTTTGTCTCCACCCACTCGGATGGATTTGCTGACCACGATGCCATTGAGGGCGATCACGGCCACTTCGGTGGTGCCGCCGCCGATGTCCACGATCATGCTGCCGGTGGGTGCGTCAACCGGCACACGCGCCCCTATGGCGGCGGCCAGCGGCTCGCGTATCAGGTAAGCCTCCTGAGCGCCCGCCTGCATGGCGGCATCCCGCACCGCCCGCTGTTCCACGCTGGTCACGCCTGCGGGCACGCATATCATCACTTTGGGCTTGAACATGCTGAAGCGGCCCACCGCTCTGGCGATGAAGGCCTTGAGCATAGCCTCGGTGACCAGATAGTCCGATATGACCCCGTTTTGCAGGGGGCGCACCACCTCCACGGTATCGGGCGTGCGACCAAGCATCTCATAGGCGGCACGGCCCACGGCTTTGACGCGGCCATCTTTGGTGGAGATGGCCACTACCGAAGGCTCGTTTATGACCACGCCTTTGCCGCGAACGAAAACCAGAGTGTTAGCTGTCCCCAGATCAATTCCAATGGCACGCGAGAACAACTAGCCCTCCTCCTGTCGCAGTCGCCGCCGTCTGGTGCCCACACGCAGGCGCAGGCTTGCCAGACGCATTGCAGTCTCCAGAGCGGCCAGATCGCCTACGTGCTCGCGGTTGGCCAGTGCCTCCTGCGCGCGCCGCCGGGCCTCTTCTGCCGCCGCCACATCTATTTCTTCAGAGCGCTCGGCGACGTCGGCAAGGATGGTGACCTTGTCGTTGAGCACCTCCATGAAGCCGCCCGCTATCACGATGCTCTGCTCGTCGGCTCCCTTCTTGACACGAAGCTCGCCGATCTCCAGTATGGTGAGCAGAGGCGCGTGATGGGGCAGGATGCCCACTTCACCCTCCACCGAAGGAGCCACCACCATATCAATGCCGTCATCGCGCAGCACCAGCCTCTCGGCGGTGACAATTTCCAGACTAAGCGGCATAGACTAACCCCTCTCTATCAAATTGGCCACAATATTATATCGAAAAGCGGCGCGTATTGCACATTACAGCCTGCGGTTCGGTGCCACCAAGCATCGGGGGCCAAGCTCTACCAATATGCAGGGGAAAAGTGAAGAGCTGAGGGCATTTGTGCCCACTCACTCCCGGACAGAGGACACCCCTGCAACCCGGAAAGGCTATGAATTGGTAAGGGAGAATTGGAACCTCAGAAGTAATTACTGATTTCCTCGTAGATCTTCTTGATATCCGTCACATCACCGCTGACCAACCTCGTCTGAGTGATGTCGGCGAACTGCTGGAGAAGTTCCTTGTCCACGGCTTCGCCCTCCCCATAGGCAATGGGGAACAGCTTTACCGCCCATAGTTCGTCCCTGTTAGCACGAAGCCGTCGGGGCACCTCGCGCTTGTTATGGGTGCTGCTGGAATTATCCTTTCCATCGGTGAGCATCACCAGTGCGTTGATATGCTCCCTATCGTTGAGCCGATCGAGTTCGTCCAGACCGGCGGCCACACCATCGTATATGGCCGTCGCATCCGAACGAGGCAGTTTGTGTGGGTTGTTCACGTAATCCAATATGAGGGGGCGGGTCTTGCTCAGGACGTCGGCGGGCACGAGTACGTGCGCTTCTTTATCGAACACTACAAAGCCTACACGGTCCACGTCACGGGTCTGTTCCAAAAACACTTTGATGCCTTGGAGGGCGTTTTCCAACTTGTTCTGTTCGTCCATGGAAGGTGAAACGTCCAGCACCAGCACGATGTTAGCCTCTTTGCGGAGCACACCCCACGCATTTTTGACGCTGACCAGCACGCGGGGAGGGGGCACTTGCAGGGTGGTCTTAGGTTGATCGGGGTCCACGCCGTTGTCTGGGGTGAATGGGTCGGTGCGCCACGAGACGGTGGTGTTTGCCGGGCGGAAGCCAAGCGTCAGGGCCTGCCGCTGGTTCTCCGGCCTCAGCAGAAAATCTTTGAACACGCCGGCCGCCCTGCGCTGGTCTTCACTCACCCAATCACCTTTGAGGATAATGTAGGGGTTATCGTGCCAGAAAGTGCCCTCCTTGGGGTAGATGGCTACAAGGGGCACGGGCATGCCGGTCTTGTTCAATTCGATGACGGTGACTTCTTCGAGGGCCACAGCCGATATGTAGTTGATCCCCCCCTTGCGCACGTTCTCTTTGAAGATGGTGGTCGTGGCGCTGTAGTGCACGATGCTGCGCTCGATCTGGCGCACGAAATCGCGCACCTGCGGGTTGCTCACATCTTCCTCGGTGAGGCCAGAAGTCTTGCCAGCACCGGCGTAGAACTCAGCCGTGACCATGGAGAGGCCGGTGGAGGACACCTCGGGGTTGGTGTGCGCATACTTGAACTGCCCCCACTCGGGGTGGCCCACAGCGCCCCAGCCTTCAGGGTTGCGATTAAGCTCCAGAATATCCCTCAGGCCGATGGCTCTATCCGGCCAGCCGAGCGCTTCGGCCATGGGCTTCCACATAGCAAGCACCACGGGCGTCAGCAGGAGGGGGTCGGCCTCGCCGGGGAGCGACCCGCCAAGTTCCGAGTCCGCTTCGAAGTTCAGGACCGACTTCCACAGCGAGGTAGACGGGGACCATACCACCGGTTGCAGGGTCCTCTCAACGATCTGCTTGCGGGCGGTGCCGCTGTCCACCACAAAGGCATTGATGTAGATAGGGCGGTTGTCCCCGGGAAGGGTGTGGCGCTCTTTGTTGAACTGGGCGGCGAGCGGCTCGATCCACGGCTTCTTCTCGGACGAATAGGCGAAGGTCACCTCGATGGCATTGGTGGGCTTTTCCTCCATGCCATCGAAATTGCACGCCACCGAGATGTTGGCGAGCACGAATATCAGCACCAAACTTAGCCGAAATCTGGTGCTCGAATGCAGACCGGCAGGTGTGAACATAGCACCCTCCTGTAACGGGGACGATGTCCCCGCAAGTATAAGCGGGAGCGCAGGCTGATGTCAACGAAGCGCGCTCGACGCGGGCACCAACAATCGGGGCCAATTTCCGCCTGCTCACCAAGAGTAACCGCCAAGACACCAAGAGCACCAAGGGCCACCAAGCACACCGGGATGGGTATCAGGTGGCTAGTGCATATCCCTGCAAGATGTTGGGGAAGAGGAGAGCCGGGGAGGGCACAACTCTCCCCAAACCCCTCCCGCCTTTATTGCACACAAAGTGTCATGAACCAGCACTTGGCTATGGCAGGACTCTGGCTACAGCGGGGGTGGGTAGACACAAGCCTATTCCAGCCCCGATTATCGTTGGAACCCGATGGGCACAACCGGCACGCACCACTACCCCTGATATGTAGTTGCAGACCGGAGCGCCCAAATATATACGCGATTGCGGCGGCCAAGGATGCGTATTTTGTGCTATATTAGAACCGGCTTCGCAGGCCGCGTAGCCACCGGTGCCCACCTAAGTGCGAAACCGGACCGACCCTTCATGTCTATCTTCGATTGCAGAGGTATACGAATGGACAGAACGGAGACGAGCGCGCCGGATGCGACGGTGCGGGAGGATGACGCCCCACACGCCGACCTGCTCGCATACAGAGACGAGTTTCCGATATTACAGAAGAAGGTATTCTTGAACACCTGCTCGCTGGGCGCGTTGTCCAAGCGCTCGACGGTCAAGGTGCAGGAATTCCTCGACCTATGGAACGAGATGGGAGCTTCGGCATGGTACGAGATATGGGTGGGTAAATTGGCCGAACTGCGGGCGGCCTATGCCCGTGTGATAGGCGCAACGCCCGACCGCATCGCCCTTACTCCGTCCATATCGGTGGCCGTAGCCGGGGCGGCGAGTGCGCTTGATTTTACCACTCGCAACAAGGTGGTGATGGCCGATCTGGATTTCCCCACGCTCGGCCACCTGTTCCTCGCCAAACAGCGGTTGGGCGTGCAGGTGGAGTTCGTGCACAGCCCAGATCGCATAACAGTGCCGCTGGAGCTGTTCGAGCAAGCGATAGATGACAGAACAGCTCTGGTCGCCACCTCGCATGTATATTTCACCAGCGGGGCGATACAGGACATCGCAACGCTCGCGAAGATTGCCCATGCCCGAGGCGCGCTGTTGCTTGTGGATGCTTATCAGGCGACGGGCCAATTGCCCACGGACGTCGGGCAATTGGATTGCGATTTCTACACTTCGGGCAGCCTCAAATGGCTGCTGGGCGGGCCGGGCATCACCTTCCTTTACGTAAGCCCAAGGGTCGCCCACCTTGAACCCAGTATAGCGGGCTGGTTCGGGATGAGCAATCAGTTCGAGTTCAACATCACCTCGTTGCAGTGGCGGCAGGAAGCGGCGCGCTATGAGATGGGCACGCCCGCCATGGCGGCGGTGTACGCGGCGCTCGGCGGCCTGTCCATCATAGAGGAGATAGGGGTGGAGCGCATTCGCGAGCGCGACATAGCGCTCACCGAACATCTGATCACCCTTGCGCGCGAGGCGGGCTTTCGTCCGCGCACAGCACCCACTGCCGAACAGCGCACGCCCATTGTGCTGCTGGAACACCCCGAACCCCGACGTGCGGTGGCGGGCCTCGCTGGCAAGGGCATCATCGTAGACCAGCGCCCCGGCGTGGTGCGTATATCCCCTTACTTCTATAATACGCTCAGGGAAAACCAACTCGTCATAGAGGCCCTCAAGTCGTTGAGTTGATGAACGTTGTGCCTCAGGACATCAATGCGTACATAGTACAGCGATTAGAGAGCACGCTGGCTCCGGAGGTACGCCATCTGCTCGGCCGGGCGGTGCGAATCGCCGCACAGCACGGATGGGAGATATATGTGGTCGGGGGTTATTTGCGCGACCTGCTCCTGAGCATACCCGATTATGATATAGACTTATCGGTGGTGGGAGATGCTCCAATGCTAGCACGCTTGCTGGCCGAGGGGGCAGACGCCGAGGTAGAGGTCCACGAAAGGTTCGGCACAGCAACCCTGCGCCTACGAGGTGTGCATGAGCGCCTCGACTTTGTGACCGCCCGGCGCGAATGGTATCCGGTGCCGGGGGCGCTGCCCTCGGTCCAGCCCGGAAGCATCTACGATGACCTCGCCCGCCGCGACTTCACCGTGAATGCCATGGCATTTGCACTCACACCCCCACCACCCGCTCAATCAGGCATAGCAGGCGGCTCTCTGATTGACCCCCACGGCGGTCTGGCAGACCTGCGGCAAGCCCTCATCCGCGTGCTGCACGACCGAAGCTTCCGAGACGACCCCACGCGCATCCTGCGCGCGGTCAGGCTGGCTCGCCGACTTGACTTCGCCATCGAAGAGCATACACTGCAACTGCTGGAGCAGGCCGTACGAGAAGGCGCGCTGCGCACGGTGTCGGTGGACCGGCTGACCCATGAACTGCTGATGGTAATGAAAGAGCCACAGGCATATGCCATGCTGGCCGAACTGGAAAGGCTCGGCGTGCTCCGAGCCATACACCCCGAATTGCACTGGCCCTATGCCCGGCACGAAAAGGTGATATCAGATGAGGTGGACCAGACCCTGACCCCCGAACAGCGGCAGAGTGCATATCTCGCGGTCATAGGGTCGCTGCACCCACCGGCGCGTGCGGAGCAACTGGCGCGGTTTCTTCGTCTGCCCGCGCCCCAGATAAGGTTGATGCGCGATGCGGCCAAGCTGGTCAAGCTCTTGCCCCAGCTGGCGGTGCCCCACCTCAAGCCTTCTCAGGCATATGCTCTGCTGAAGGGGGTGGATGCTTCCGCTCTCGAAGCGTATACACGCATATCCCTGCCCTTACCGGGGGGCGAGCAGGCGAGGCGATGGCTGGAGAGCTATCTGCGCGAGCTGAGGCACACAAAGCCCACCATTACAGGTCACCACCTCCGGTCTCTGGGCATAGCCCCCGGTCCGGTCTACAGACGACTGCTGGACGACCTGCTCGCCGCGAAGCTGGATGGGGAGCTTCCCACCGAAGAGGAAGAGAGGGCGTTCATACAGGAATGGCTGGCGAGGGAGCGCATCAGGGCAGATCTATAGCCCCCATGGGCCGCGTTGCGGCTCAGGACTTATTGGCCTTGGCCTCTTTACGCTCCTTGGCGGCCTGTTTGGTCTGCTGTCGGCGCTTCTTATCTACGTTTTTGGGACTTTTGTCGCCCACGCGCTCGAACCTCCTTTCCAACGGTTCGTAGTCTCAAGGTCGTTGTAAGTCGGTTATAGCATGCCCACAGTGCTCTGTCAACTTGGGGTGCAACAGGAAGGCTGTGCCCTCCCCGGCCTTCCCTCTTCCCATAGAGGGAGGGGTACGCCCCTGCACCCATGGCACTTATCGCCTTTGCTCGGATAATGGGCATCATGCCGGCTGCATTGGCCGGCTAATCCCTGCCCAGCACTTCGGGGTGTTCGGGCAACGGCAGGTAGTCCTTCACATCCACGAGGATCACGGTGATATTGTCGTGCCCGCCGGCCTCCTTTGCCATGTTGATCAGGCGCTGGCATGCGATTTGCGTGTCGGGTTCGGCGGCCAGCACAGCTTCGATATCAGCATCCTCGACCATGCTGTTCAGGCCGTCGGAACACAACAGCAGCCGGTCGCCGGGGCGCAGGGTGCGCACGAAGGTATCCACTTCGAGAGGGGGCGGGCCGCCCAGCGAACGATAGATGAAGTTGCGATGGGGGTGTACCTTGGCTTCTTCGGGGTCGAGTTGGCCCAGTTCCACCAGACGGTTGACCAGCGAGTGGTCAATAGATATCTGCGTGAGGGCATAGTCCGACCTATCGGCTTCCGGCTCGACATCGCCTGAGGCTTCGAGGGTATCGGTTTGCAGTTTGGGGGCAGTACGCAGCGGGCGGGTGGCATCTACCGGCTCGGACTGAGCGGCCTCGGCCTGCTCGGCCACTCTGGTGTATAGATACAGGCGGCTGTCTCCCACGTTTGCGATATACGCTTTGCCATTGGCGATGAGCACGCCCACAAGCGTGGTGCCCATGTCGTTTTGCCGGTTGTTGCGCGCCTTGTAGATGCGCTCGTTGGCCGATTGAGTGGCGCGGGTCATGACCTGAAGTATAGCCTCGTTGCTGAGCGGGGAGCGGTCGCCGGGCGCGGCCACCAACTGCATAACTACCCGGCCCAAAACCTCGGAGCAGAAGGTCTGCACGGCAAGGGCGCTGGCGATCTCCCCACCCTTGTGCCCACCAAGCCCATCGGCTATGACGTACAGGCCGATGCGCAGGGGGCGCTCCACGCTCGCCTGCACGAACTCGGCAAGGCCGAAGGAGTCTTGGTTCTGGTCGCGGACGCGGCCCACGTCGGTCAGTCCCACCGACACGAAGCTCACGGGGCGGGCGGGGCGCTCCAGTTCGGCAATAGCTTCCATAGCCATCGCCAGCATGGCCCGCCAGTGAGATACGGTGATGGGCGGGGCGATGCCCTGCACCGGTTCGATGGCCGCGCGGAAAGCCGCGCCCACCTGCTCAGGTGAGCCCGGAGGCATAGGGAGCATGCCGTCGGGGGTCATGGTGGCCGACTGGCCGGTGTAGGCTTCATACATGGTGCTCGCCAGACGGGCGAGGTCCAAGCTCTGTTGCTGGATGCGCTCATCCTCGCCGGTGGCGCCGGCTCTGGCGTTTTGCAGGCTTGCCAGAGCGGCTTTATCGCCGTGCACCAGAATATCATCAGCGTCGGCACCTGCCCCTATCACCCCTCTGGAATGCAAGTAGTCCAGTGCATCGGCAAGCTGCATGGCCCAGTTAAGCACCTGAGCGCCCGGTCTGGGCATGCTCAACTGGCTGAGGCGTGCCCCCTGCCGCGGTTCGGCCAGCGCGTAGAAGCGCCGGTGCCCAAAAGGCTTATATTCGAAGAAGTCGATCACGGGCACCAAATTGGGGTGGTACAGATTGAGGTCCATGATGCCGGGGTCTTGGATCAGCGCCTCAGGGCGGAAGCTCTCGGCCATCAGGTAAAATTCGGCGGGCGCGTGCCCTTCGAGGGGTGCGCCACATCGCTCGCATACCTGCGCGTCTTCAGGCGACAGCCGCCCGCACATCTGGCAGCGCTGCTGGTGGCGCGCGGTCACCTGATACAGGTTGCGGTCGAACCCGTGGTGAAGCTGTCTCTGCAC
Organism: Chloroflexia bacterium; assembly: GCA_034437815.1. GTDB lineage: Bacteria > Chloroflexota > Chloroflexia > QHBQ01 > JADMIH01 > JADMIH01. Next base: position 47,592 of record DAOTTC010000071.1, read on the forward strand.
CACGTACCTGCCATCGACCACGGCGTTGATGGGCAGAGGGGTAAGCTCTTCACGCTCAAGCACCCGAGACAGGGGAGCGGTTTGCGGCTCGCCTTCGTGTCCCACGGCTTGCAGGTCTGTGGCTTCAGGGGTGCCGGCTTCGGCCTGCGACTGCTCGGTTTGCTCGGCCTCGCCCACCATGTCGGGTTGGCCCTCCGGCTCGAGTTCGGGTTCGAGGTCGAGTGTGGGTTGCGCTTGTGTGTCGGGACTATCCTGAGCAACTAGCTGTTCAGAGGCGTGTGTATCCGTAGCGCTCAGCGCTTCTTCCTCTACCAAGCCGTTAGCCCCATGCGCTTGCCGGCTGTCCTGTTCGCGGTCAGGCAGCATTTCATCAGGTTGTTGGTCGTGCCGGCCCTCTTCCTCGAGGCCGGGATCGGAATCAGATTCGACCGTTGGCTGTCCGGGTTGTCTGCTGCGTTTGCTCATACTGTTTTATCCTCAGGCTTGCTAATTGTACCAGAAACAAGCCTCTAGCGGTGATTTATCCGCTTCCCTCCATCTCTCATGTTTCCCGCCGTTCCGTGTCTCGGCCATCCGGCTGGTCGGCGGTGGGCACATGGTAAATGAAGCGCACATTGCCCAGCCTTATCAGGTCACCATCCTTGAGGATGCTCTCGCCCGTGCGCAGTTCGTTGACGAATGTGCCACTTTCCGAGTCCCGATCCACGAGCACAAACCCCTCCTGCTCACGACGCAACTCAGCGTGCACGGGCGACACCGTCTGCCAGCCGGCAAAGGCCGAGTCTATCACAATGTCGTTGCCGGGGGCTGTGCCGATAACCACCACAGCACGAGACAGCACATACTCCAACTGCTCGTCCACCCTGTCCAGAGTTTCCAGATAGGGCATATCTTCACTCACGAGTTCTTCGGGGGGTGCGACGGCAAGCAACTGGGTCCGTATGGGGCGCAGGTCTTGACCACACTCATGGCAGAAGTTCTCGTTGATATTGTTCACGGTCCCGCAGTTGGGGCAGGTGATAGTGTCAGGTATGGGGGGCGCGGCCGTCGGTGAAACTACGGCTGTAGAGGTGGACGGCGGCGTGGTAGCCGAGGCCGTGTCCATAGTGGCAGTGGTGGTCGTGGCAGTGGTGACGGTGCGCTCTGCGGGCGAGGGTTCTGCCGGACCCTCCACATATACGGGTTCAACAGTCGGGCGACGGCGCAGCACAAAGAAACCAACAAGGGCAAGTAGCAGTGCGCCCAGCAGAAGCACGGGCAGCCAAGGGAAGCCGTCGGTGGCCGGGGATATGGGCGATTGTGGTTGCGTGCCGCCCGGCAGAGCATCGCCCGGCGACGGTACGGGCGGCGGCACCTGCCCGGTCACCTGCGGAGGCGGCGCCGCACCTGTGGGCACAGGCGACGGCTGCTGTGCCCCAACAACTCCTGACCACGCGGCGTGGTCAGGTTGGGGGTGGGCTTGCGCCCATGCCACTGTACCCAATACCGGCAGTATGAGCCACAGGCAAACAAGCGACACAACAAAGGCCGTGGCCAAGACGAAAGTGGCGGTGCGGCCAGAGTTGCTCTTACGTTCGAAGCACGGTGTCTGTTTCACGAACTCCAATGAAGTGAAGCTACCTCCTCTCTGGCTGTGATGACCGTACGATACCGTACGGTCTTGAGCATGAGCATTATAGCAATATTGGTAGCTTCATGTCTAACCAAGAGCCTGCTATACCGGCTAGATAACCTCGACAACGCCGGCAAGGGACCTGCCCACGGACCATACCCCAAAAAGAGAAGCAGAGGGTGATCAGATTGGCTCAGCTCGGCTCGGCTCAGTTCCCCAGAACAAATACCAGCAACACCTTGCCTATGCGCACTTTGTCGCCATTGCGCAGGCGGGTGGGCACGCCGGGGGGCAGGCGGCGCTCATTAAGGTACGTGCCGTTGGCGCTACCCAGATCCTCGATAAAATACCCACCGTCGTCGGCAACGATGCGAGCATGCTGGCGCGACACATAAGCGGCCGGGTCGTTATAGGTGAGGTCTAGGTGCGGGAATACCTGACGCGACAGGCTGCGCCGGCCAATATTGAACGGGTTCTCCAGAACGCGCCGCTCCCACAGCACGCCATTAGGCCCCATGACCTGTAGCTTGCCGGGAGGGCGACCGGACAGAGCGGCTCCACACCGCCCGCAGAAATGGGCCTTGGGCTGGTTGGTCGTGCCGCATATCGGGCACTCGCGCACCCCAGTGGGTGGTTCGGGGTGCTGAACGCCCTGCTGGCCGGCTTGGTCTGTTGGCATGGGCGGAGCACCCGGCGCGATCCCCGGTATGTAGTTGAGCGCGTTCGCCAGACCGTTTGCCTCTTCATACCTGTGTGGGGCGGCACCGGTGGTGGGGTTGGCCGGGGCCACGGTTGCGGCTACCCCAGCCGGCATGGCGACGTCGGGCACATGGCTGGGGACGTGCCCTTGACCGGGCCCGGCACCCACGACCGCTGGCGCATTTACCCCGTTCCCTGCGGGCATGGTCGTCGGATAGGGGACCGCACCGGCGTGACCGCCGTGAGCGGGCGCTACCGAGGGCGAGGCGGGCTGGGGCACGGGTGTCGTAGGCACGTCGGTAGGCAGGGCGGGCATCTCCACGATCGGAGGGTCGTACGGTTTGCCCAGACACCGGCGCAGCTCTTCTTCAAACACAGCGGCGCTCTGGGGGCGGGTGTTCATGTCGCGCGACATCGCCCGTATGATGAGTCGTTCGGTGGCGGGGCTTAGTTTGGGATTGTAATCGCGCAGGGTGGTAGGCGTGGTAGCCGGGGTTGGGGGCCTGCCGGTGAGCAGGTGGTACAGCGTAGCGGCCAGCGAGTACACATCTGAGCGGGCGTCGGTTTGTCCTTTGCCAAACTGCTCGAACGGGGCATAAGCGGCGGTGCCCATGGACATGGTGTCTCGGCGCTTACCTTCTTTGTAGGTGCGAGCGATGCCAAAGTCTATGAGCTTTATCTGCCCGTTGGGCATCACCATGATATTGGCGGGCTTGACGTCCCTGAAGATGATAGGCGGGGTTTGGGTGTGCAAGAACTGCAACACGCGGCACACCTGAATGCCGTACTGCAGGGCTTCGGCTTCGTCCATCGGCTGGCCGCGCAGGCGGTCGATCTTCTTCTCCAGCGATTCGCCGGGTATAAGTTCCATCACCAGATAGGGGCGACCGGCCTCGGTGAAGAAATCGGTAACCCTTGGCAGGTTGGGGTGGCGCAGGTCGCTGAGGATCTGAGCCTCACGCCTGAAGGCTTCGAGCAGTTGTCGCTTTTCTTCGCGCTCGCGTGCTCTTTCGTCCTCGGTGGGGTCGGCGTGGTGGGTAGCCGGGGTATCGAGGTCGGTACGCATCTCTTTGACGGCGACCGTGTGACCGCTGTGGCGGGTGTCTTCGGCTTTATAAACGGCCCCCATGCCTCCGCCGCCGATGACGCGGAGAATGCGATAGCGCCCGCGCAGCATGTAGCCGATCGGTAGGAATTCGTACATGCCAACATTATAGGTGTGGGTATCACACCATGTCAACGGCAGGGGCTAGGAAAGGAGTCCTATAGTTGCGGGTGGTAGGTGTACTAGAGGGTTTGCACAACCATCAACGGCTGGCCATACTCGACGGGTTGGGCGTTTTGCACCAGTATGCGGGTGATGCGGCCCCCGATTTCGGCCTCGATCTCGTTCATCATTTTCATAGCCTCGATGATGCCCACCGGCTGACCGGGCTCGATGATATCGCCGACTTGAACATATGGGGCCTCGTTGGGGGCGGGGGCCGCGTAAAATGTGCCCACCATTGGGGCGACGATGAGTTGCTCACCGGCGGCAAGCTCGATCTCTTCACCGTGCATAGGAGCATGCCCGATCAGGCTGAGGGGGGCGGGCACTTCGGGCGCTGGCAAGGTGGCAGGTGGGGTGTACACGCTATTAGAGGGCGCGGCAGTGGCAGGGGCAAGCCCGCCCGCCGGGGCCTGCATGCCGCGTTTGATGACGATCCGCACCTGACCACTCTCGAGTTGCAGTTCGTGGATGTCGGTGGCCGATATCAACCGCACCAACTCTTTTACCTCGTGGCTGAGGGCGGCCAGACTGGGCGGATTGTCCTGTATATCATCGTTACCTGTGTCCTCCGGCGGCCTTACCATAAGTTCAGATTCCCCCTCGATGATAGCATAGTGCCACAGATAGATGCTGGCTGGTCGGGCCTAAGCCCGTTCCAGATACTTGCCGGTGCGGGTGTCCACCTTGACATAGTCACCTTCGTTGACGAAGAGGGGCACTTGTATGGTTATGCCCGTCTCCAGAGTAGCGGGTTTGGTTGCGCCGGTGGCGGTGTCGCCCCTGATGCCCGGCTCGCTCTTTACCACACGCAACACCACGGCGGCAGGCAGTTCCACATCCACTACCTGATCGTTGTAGAACAGGAAATCTACGGTATCGTTTTCCTTGATGAAGTTGCGGGCATCGCCCAAGATGGCGGCGTTGAGGCTGAACTGCTCGTAGGTCTCCGGGTCCATAAAGTTATATTGGTCGCCATCGGCGTACAAGAACTGGAGCGGCCTGCGTTCGAGGCGCACGTCTTCGAACTTGGCTCCCGCTTGAAAGGTGCGCTCGATATTAGTGCCGGTACGCAGGTTCTTCAACTGCAAGCGGACCTGCGCACTGCCCCGGCCCAGCTTCTGATGTTGCCAGTCGGTTACCTTGTAAAGCTCACCGTCGAGCAGGATGGTCAGTCCCTTTCTGAGGTCGGATGTAGACACAGTCATGATTAGTTCTCCGTGATCTGGGGTGAAATGTATTTCGCCCGATGAAACCCCTTCCTGTTGCCGAAGCCGATAGGGCATCAGCGGTTTGGGGTGGGTTATGAGCATTATGTGCCACGCCCATGCAGCTCCCCGCGTGGGGTGATCGCATTGCCAGAATGGCGTCCGAATAGCGATTATAACACAACCACCGTATGGGTGAAAAGCGCCCCGTTCACGTCGGCCTCGCCAATAATCGGGGGTCGTCAGTCGTCAAATTAACCACATAGGAGTAGGAATGCTCACCGCCTGCTCACGATATAGATGCCCGCCAGCACCAGCAAGCCCCCGCCTATCTGGAAGATGGACAAGGCTTCGTTGAGCAGAGGCACGGCCAGCAGGGCGGTGATCACCGGCTGGGCCAACAGGGTCACGGCAGTGAGGGGCGCGGGCATGTGACCCAACGAGTAGTTGATCGCCAACCAGCCCAGCACGTGGGAGATCAGGCCCAGCGCCGCCAGCGCCAGATACTGCTGAGGGGTGTAGCCGGTCAGCGCCAGCCCCGCCAGCACCACATACACCAGCAGAAACAGCGAGGCCACCAGCGAGGAGAGCCACATGAACGGCAGGGTGCTCATATACTTGCGGGCGCGCTGGGTGCCCAGCAGGTAGCCTGCGTAAAACACACTGCTCAACACCGCCAGCAGGTCGCCGAGGCCGAAGTGCGGGTGCTCGTAGGCGTCACGGCCCACGATTATGGCCGCGCCCACCAGAGCGAGCATCATCCCAAGCCAGAACCGCTTCCTCAACCGCTCGTGGAACAGCAAGGTGGCCCCAAGGCTCACCCACAACGTAGAGGTGTTGCCCAGCAGGGTGGAATTGGCCGCCGAGGTGTACAGCAGTGATGTATTCCAGAAGCCGAGGTCCAGCGCGAAGAACAGCCCGGCCAGCGCGGTGAGCCACACCGCCAACCGCCTGAGCGAAGCCGACCGCTCCGGTCCTGCGGCGGCCACCCTGCCGGTGAAGATGCCGCTTCGCCTGCGGTGCAAGTCCAGCGTGAACGGCAGGGCCAGCACCACCGTGGCTATAGCCACTCGGTAGAAGCCCGACACCGCCCCCGGCACCCCCGCCCACTTGGTGAAGATGGCCGAGAAGCCGATGCACACTATGCCCAAGGCAAGGGCCAAGTAGGCGCGGAGGGTGGGATTATGCCACAGCGCCGGACTCACAACGCGTGCTTGCGCGCGGGCCGCCTTGTGCCTTGACCCGGTCTTCTGCTCAGATGTGGGTGCGGGTGTGGTTGCGCTCATACAGCGTGGGTCGTCGTCCCTGTCCTCATCCTCATCGTCAATGCTCGCCGGAGACGGCCGCCCCGGCGCTCACGTCCGGGGTCTGGCCTGTGCTCGCCGGTTCCTGAGCTTTGTTTTGCGCCTGCGCCAGCTCTCGCTCTTGCTCCTGATACTGAAGCTGGTACAGGCGATAGTAGTAGCCATTGCGGGCCATCAGTTCTTCGTGCGTGCCGTCCTCCACGATGCGCCCCTTGTGCAGTACGATGATGCGGTCTACGTGCCGGATGGTGGACAGGCGGTGGGCTATGATGATGCTGGTGCGCCCCTTCATCAACCTGTACAGGGCGTCCTGAATCAGTGCCTCGGTCTCGGTGTCCACGCTGGAGGTGGCTTCGTCCAGCACCAGCAGTACCTCCGGGTTGAAGGCAATGGCCCGCGCAAAGGTGATGAGCTGGCGCTGACCCACCGACAGATTAGCCCCCCTCTCGCGCACCTCGTGCTCATAGCCGTCGGGGAACCTCTCGATGAAGGTGTGGGCGTTGACGAACCGCGCCGCCCGGCGCACCTGCTGGTCGCTGATGCTGTCGTCCAGCAGGCGGATGTTGCGGGCGATGGTGCCGGAGAACAGCACCGGGTCCTGAAGCACCACCCCGATGTGGCGGCGCAGGTCCTGCTGGCGCACGCGGCGCACGTCCACCCCGTCCACCAGAATCTGCCCCTGCTGTACGTCATAGAAGCGGCTGAGCAGGCTGATAATACTGGTCTTGCCCGCGCCAGTGGCCCCCACGATCGCCACGCTCTGCCCCGCCGGTATCTTGAAGCTGATGCCCCTGAGCACCGGCTCGTCGGGGTTGTAGGCGAAGTGCACGTCTCTGAACTCGATCTCGCCCCGGATGCCCTCCGGCAGGGGCACAGGGTCGGGCGGGTCGGTCACGGTGGGCTGTTCGTCCAACAGCATGAACACCCGCTCGGCGGCGGCCATGGCGGCCTGCATGATGTTGTACTTCTCGGCCAGATCGCGTATGGGCTGGAACGCCCGGTCGGTGTACTGGAAGAAGGCCACCAGCGTGCCAAGCGTGACCGCCCCCTCCAGCACCCAGCCCGAACCGAACCACAACAGCGAGGTGGTGGCCAGCACCGACAGGAAGCTCACTATTGGGAAGAACAGCGCGAACACCCGGATGGCCTCCACATTGGCCTCTAGGTAGTGGCGGTTGAGCGCGTCGAACTCTTCGAACTTGCGGCGTTCGCGATTGAACAACTGCACCACCAGCATGCCCGATATGTTTTCCTGAAGGAAGGCATTGACCCGCGCCAGCCGCACGCGCTGCTGACGGTAGGTGGTGCGCATCAGCTTCTGGAAGCGCTGGCTGACGAACGCGATCACCGGCAACACCGCGAGGCTGACCAGCGCCAGCCGCCAGTCCATCCACAGCATCACACCTACTACACCCACCAGAATGGCGAGGTCCCCGGCTACAGTGACCACCCCCGACCCGATGAACTCGTTGAGGGCGTCCACGTCGTTAGTCAGGCGGCTGATGAGGCGGCCCACCGGGTTGCGGTCGAAATAGGAAAGCGATTGATATTGCAGGTGCCTGAATATTTGCATGCGCAGGTCGTACATAACCTGTTGGCCGATGACCTGCATGAGGTAATTCTGGCCGTAGCGGAACACAAAAGCGGCGGCCAGCGCGCCTATGAATACCCCGATGATGGCGGGCAGTCGGTCTGCTCGCCCCGGCATGATGGCCTGATCTATCGCCAACCGCGTCAGGTACGGCCCGGCAAGCTCGGCCCCTGCCGTGGCGAAGATCAGCAGGAACGCCACCACCATCTTGCCCATGTACGGGCGCAAGTAGGCCAGCAGGCGACGCATCAGCCGCGCATCGTAGGCTTTCCCCAGTATTTCGTCTTCGTGAATCACCGACATATCTATCTCTATATCTGGCTATGGTTAATACATGTTCGTGCAAGATGTTAGGAGGGAGAGAGCTGTGCCTTCCCGAACCCCTCCATCTGGGGGAAGTGGGGGTCGGGCAGGACGGGGCTTTGCCCTTCCTCTCTTTACGAACCGGCCTCATCAATCCCCAGCTCGTGGCTGAGCAGTTCCCGTCTGTACATGCCGGCGTAGATGCCGCGCCGGGCCACCAGTTCTTGATGCGTGCCCCGCTCCACGATGCGCCCCTCGTCCAGCACCAGTATGTGGTCGGCATCTTTGACGGTAGAGATGCGCTGAGCGATGATGATGCTGGTGCGGCCCTTGAGCACGTGGCGCAGGCCCGCCAGTATCTGCGACTGGGTGTGCGTGTCCACGCTGGACATGGCGTCGTCCAGAATCAGGATAGATGGGTCGCGCATGATGGCGCGGGCCAGCGCGGTGCGCTGTTTCTGCCCGCCCGACAGCGTCACCCCGCGCTCGCCTATGACGGTGTCCAGACCGGCGGGGAACTGATCGAGGTCTTTGCTCAGGCGCGCCATCTCCACGGCCTCTTCTATCTTCGCGGGATCCGGCTCGTCCACGCCGAAGGCTACGTTCTCTTTGAGCGAGGTAGAGAACAAGAAGGTGTCCTGCGGCACGTAGCCGATACTGCGCCTGAGCACGGCCAGCGGTATGCGCCGCACGTCCACCCCGTCTACCAGCACACGCCCTTCTTGGGGGTCGTACACGCGGGCGATGAGGTTGACGATGGAGGTCTTGCCCGCGCCGGTGGCCCCTACGATGGCAAGGGTGCCGCCCGCGGGCACCCGAAACGACACATCGTCCAGCACCCTGTGCTTGCCGTCGTAGCTCAGCGACACATGCTCGAACTCAATATCGCCGCGGATGCTCTGGATGGGTAGAGTATCGGGGCCGTCGGCGATTCTAGGGCGGCGGCCCATCAGCTCGCGTATACGCCCCATAGAGGCGGCCCCCTGCTGGTACAGGCTGACCACCCAACCCAGCGCTATCATCGGCCAACTCAGCATCAGCAGGTAGCCGTTGAACTGCACGAACTGGCCCAGCGTGATGCGCCCGGCAATCACCTCGTTGCCGCCCACGTACAGCACTGCCGCCGCCGCCAGCCCCAGCACCAGCGCCATAAGCGGCCACAACAGCTGGCTCAGGCGGTGGAATTCCAGACTGTGCTCGAGGTACCTGCGGTTCACCTCGGCGAAGTGCTTGATTTCGTGCTCCTCTTGCGCGTAAGCTTTGACCACGCGGATGCCTGAAAAATTCTCTTGCGCGTAGGTAGACAGGTTGCCGAACTGGGCCTGCACGCGCTCGAAGCGCTGATGCATGCGCCGCCCGATGACCACGAAGGCAATGCTGACCAGCGGCATAAAGAAGGTCAGTATGAGCGCCAGCCTGAGGTTGATGCTCAGCATCAGCGCCGAGGCCAGCACGAACATCAGCAGGGTGCGCACGCTGTTGTTGATGCCCGCGCCCAGAAACTGCCGCACCGCGCTCAGGTCGTTGGTGGCGCGGGCCATGATGTCGCCCGTGTGCATCTGGTGGAAGAAGCCCTGATGCATGCGCTGGAGGTGGGCGAACAGGTCGTTGCGCAGTTCATACTCGACTACGCGCGACACCCGCACGATGGAGTATCGGGCGAAGAACTCGCTCACCCCCTGCACCGAGGCCAGCGCGAGGATCAACCCGGCTAGCATGAGCACCTCTTCGCGCGGCCTGCCTGCCTGCAATTTGTCCACCGCCACCCCCAGCAAGTACGGCAGGGTGAGGGCCAGTATAGTGGTGACCACTATCATCGCCGCTCCAACCATCAAGTTGACCTTGTAGCGGGCGAGATAGGGGATGAGCGCCTTCAGGTCTCTCAAATCAAAGCCTCGGGGTACTTATGACGTGCGCTAATACCGACTTTGCTAATACCGACTTTAAAGTATACAAGAAAAACCCCATTGCCATCTCCGACTTCAGATGTATTCTGGGACCACGAGGCAGATAGGCTCGGTTCACGTTTGTCCCCCGTCACCTGCCGACCGCCCAATTCGTAGAACTTAAGTTCCACAAATCAAGCACGAAAACCCGGAATGTGGTATAATAGAAGGCGGGCGATAATTTGCCTGATATGTGGATAACGCGCGTCCCGCATCCCGCAGGAATCAACAGGGAGGTTTTATAGAATTGGTCACCCATACTTATGACGCCACCAGCATTGAGGTGCTTGAGGGGCTGGAGCCGGTTCGCAAGCGCCCCGGCATGTACATCGGGGGTACAGATGTACATGGATTACACCACCTCGTATATGAGATAGTGGACAACTCGGTTGACGAGGCCATGCAGGGCTTCGGCGACCGCATCCTCATCACCATCGGGCGCGATGGCTCGGTGGCGGTGCGCGACTACGGGCGGGGCATCCCCACCGACATCCACCCCAAGATGAAAGTGTCGGCCCTTGAAGTGGTCATGACCACCCTGCACGCCGGCGGCAAGTTCGACAGCGGCGCGTACACCCAGTCGGGCGGCCTGCACGGCGTGGGCGCATCGGTGGTCAACGCCCTCTCCGAGTGGTGCTACGTCGAAGTCTACCAGAAAGGCAAGGTATTTCGTCAGGAGTACGTGCGCGGCAGGCCCAAGTCTCGCGTCAAAGAGCTGGGGGATACCCATGAGACCGGCACCCTCACCGTGTTCAAGGCCGACCCTGAAATATTCGGCGATACAGAGTACGATTACGATACGCTGGCCCAGCGCTTCCGCGAGGTCTGCTACCTGACACGCGGCCTCAAGATCACCTTCCGCGACGACCGCCCCGGCAGAGAGAACGAGATGACCTTCTATTTTGAGGGCGGGGTGCAGAGCTTCGTGCGCCACCTCAACAAGCACCGCAAAGTGCTGCACGACCCCATCTACATCGAGCGCCGGGCGGGCACATCCTCGGTGGAGATCGCCCTCCAGTACAACGACAGCTTCTCCGAATCGGTGTTTTCGTTCGCCAACAACATCCACACCGTGGACGGCGGCACCCACCTGACCGGCTTCCGGGGTGCGCTCACCCGCACCCTCAACGACTACGCCCGCAAGGCCGGCCTGCTCAAAGAGTCCGACGCCAACCTCACGGGCGAGGACGTGCGCGAGGGGCTGACAGCCATCGTGTCGGTGCGATTGTCCAGCCCGCAGTTCGAGGGCCAGACCAAGGGCAAGCTCAATAACACCGAGATCAAGACGCTGGTAGAGCAGGCCACGGGCGAAGGGCTGATGCAGTACCTCGAAGAGAACCCCTCGGACGCGCGGCGCATCATCGAGAAGGCGCTCACCGCGGCACGCGCCCGCGATGCCGCCCGCAAGGCCCGCGATGTGATCCGCAAGAACGCAGGCGAATCCTCTACACTGCCCGGCAAACTGGCCGACTGCTCGGAGCGCGACCCAGCCCGCTCAGAGCTGTACATCGTGGAGGGCGACTCGGCAGGAGGCAGCGCCAAGATGGGCCGTGACCGGCGCACTCAGGCCATCCTGCCCCTGCGCGGCAAAATCCTCAACGTGGAGAAGGCCCGCCTCGACAAGATGCTGGGCAACGAGGAGATAAAGGCCCTGATCACCGCGCTGGGCGCCGGTATCTCCGACATGTTCGACGTCAGCAAACTGCGCTACCATCGCATCATCATCATGACCGACGCGGACGTGGACGGCAGTCACATCCGCACGCTCCTGCTCACCTTCTTCTTCAGGCATATGCCCCAGCTCATCACCGGCGGCTATCTGTACATAGCCCAGCCCCCGCTGTACCGCGTGGCTAACGGCAAGAAGGCCATATGGGCTTACGACGATGAGCAATTGCAAGCCGCGCTCAAGGAGCTTGGCAGGGACAAAGCCACCATTCAGCGCTACAAGGGTCTGGGCGAGATGAACCCGGAGCAGTTGTGGGAGACCACTATGAACCCGGAGACCCGCACCCTGCTTCAGGTAACTATAGAAGACGCTATGGTGGCCGACGAGACCTTCGATATGCTCATGGGCAACAACGTGGCCCCGCGCAAGCGTTTCATCCAGACCCACGCCAAGAACGTGCGCAATCTAGATATCTGATACCAATCAGCGATAAATATCGAAGGAGCACCCCTGCACCCTTGGTACTTGGTATTTATCGCCTTTGCTCAAATAAGCGGGTGGACTCGGTCATGACCGAGTCCACCCGCT